>CALEDI010000022.1 GCA_937949535.1 uncultured Lewinella sp.
TAAATTTCATCGCCTTTTCTGCGGCGTCTTTTATCGGCTGGCTGCGTTGGTAAAATCCTCATTTAGCTACGGCTAAACTCCGGTTTTACCGCCTTGCCAGCCAATAAAATCCACCAGCACAAAAGTCAACAAACTTAAATTACACTGTACTGGTTGGTCTCTAATTCTTAACATTAGCCATTACTGTGTCTCCAGCTCTGATTACTTTGCTTGTTGCTTTGGCCGCCGTCATCCTCTTCGTGACGGAGTGGCTAACGGTAGACTTGGTAGCGATGCTGATCATTGTCGGGCTTGTATTGACGGGGGTGATTAGCCCGAGCGAGGGGCTGGAAGGCTTTAGCAATGGTGCTACGCTGACGGTAGCGTTCATGTTCGTTTTGTCGGCTGCGCTGTTGAAAACAGGAGCGTTGCAAATGTTGGCTGGGCGGATGTCTGAACGCTTCCGAACGAAGCCGAAGCAGGCTACTGTGTTGTTGATGTTGCTTGTTGCGGTAGTGTCGGCCTTCATCAATAATACGCCGGTGGTGGCTGTTTTCATCCCGATTGTAGGCCGCATTGCGGCAACGGCCAAAATCAATCCGGCCAAGCTACTCATGCCGCTTTCCTTTGCGAGCATCATGGGGGGAATGTGTACGCTCATTGGTACGTCGACCAATATTTTGGTGAGTGGTATTGCGGAGGAGGCTGGTTTGCCGGGGTTTTCGGTGTTCACCCTTGCGCCTATCGGCGTGGTCATTTTGGTTTTGGGCGTGGTCTACCTCACCTATCTTGGTGATCGGCTTTTGCCTGCCCGAGACGCAGAGGAGAGCCTAGCCGAACAGTTTTCGCTTCATGACTACCTCGCTGAAATTCTCATCCCTGCCGACTCCAAACTTGCTGGTTCCCGAATAATGGATTCGGCTATTGTGCGGGAGTTGGATATGGACATCATTGAGGTTCGTCGGGATGGGGCTCGCTTTACCTTGCCCGCAGGAGATTTTCGCCTTGAGGCAGAAGATACCCTTAAGGTGCGGTGTGACCGAGAGAAAATAAAAGGGCTCAAGGATTGGGTCCGCATCACAGACCAGTCTTCAGGTGTGCGGGTGATGGGGACGGGGCTTGAGCGCAACAACTCTAGCTTGGTGGAGATGGTGGTTACGCCCAACTCTGAGTTTGTGGGCAAGACCCTCCGCAGGGTAGACTTTCGGCGTTCCTACCGGGCCGTTCCGCTAGCTATTCGCCACCGAGAAGCTACACTTCATGAGCATTTGTATGAGCTCCCCCTTATGGCGGGAGACGTTATTTTGGCGGAGGTGAAAACGCACTACTTGAAGGAATTGCACCGCATTGAGCAAGGGCAAGACAGCCCGTTCATACTGCTGTCCAGTAATACCATCCATGATTTTAAGCAGACACGTTTTTACTTCGTTCTTGCCGTCATTGTTGGTGTTGTTTTGTTGGCTACGGCCAATCTTGTGCCCATCAGTATCGCCGCTTTGTTGGGGGTTTGTACGCTCGTGCTGGGCCAAACGCTCAAGATGAGCGAAGCCTATGAAGCCATAGACTGGAAGATCGTTTTCTTGCTTGCTGGTGCGCTTAGTTTGGGTAAGGCGATGAACAACAGTGGCCTGGATGCCAGCATTGCGGGTTTGCTTACCAATTCCATCAGCCATCTTGGTGTTTATGCACTCATTGCTTCGCTCTATATCCTCACGAACTTGCTTACCGAAGTGATGAGTAATAACGCGACGGCAGCCTTGTTGGCGCCCGTTGCTATTTCAGCTGCGCAGCAGCTGGGCATTGACCCTATGGCACTGCTCGTCACGGTTTCCATTGCGGCCTCGGCCAGCTTCATGACCCCCGTCGGGTACCAAACCAACGCGATGGTGTACAGCGCTGGGCGCTACAAATTTCTGGACTTTACGCGACTGGGGACGCCCCTGAACCTGATTTGCTGGGCGGTTACTACCGCCATGGTGCCTACGGTGTTTGGGCTTTAGGGCTAGCCCACTAGGGTATGTATCAATGGTCCGCTATGGTTTTACAGAGGCCGTACCCATGTATAACCGATTGCAAGTTCTTCCGCTTAAAGCCCAACCGGTTATAGTCTCGAAATAGCCTCATATATTAGTCCATAAAAATAAGCAATTCAACCAATCCCAATGCCAACCCACCAAATAACCTACGCCGCCCACCCAAGCCCCGAAGCCTTAACCGCCCCAGACCAAGAACTGCTGGAAGCCGCAAAAGCCGCCCTACCCAACTCCTATTCGCCCTACTCCAATTTTCAGGTAGCCGCCGCTGCGCGGCTGCAAGACGGCACCGTTGTTACCGGCTGGAATACCGAGAACGCCGCCTACCCCATGTGCATCTGCGCTGAGCCCGCTACGCTGGCCGCAGCGGCCAGCCAACGCCCCGGTATGCCCGTAGTAGCGATGGCCATCACCGTCAAGTCTGCCAACCAGGTACTAGACCAGCCCGCTAGCCCATGCGGCTCTTGCCGCCAGCAGCTACACGAACACGAAACCCGTTTCGAGACCAAAATGAAACTCATCCTCCGGGGCGAAGAAGGCCCCGTCTTCGTCTTCGGCTCCGCAGGAGACATCCTCCCCTTCGGCTTCTCGGGCAAACTGCTCTGACGCCTTTTCATCGTTCGTTTTCTCTCCGAAGCAAAAAACCTCAAGCAGCTACAGCCGCGTGAGGTTTTTTGCTTCGGAGAGAAAACGAACGATCATGCCTTGAAGTGGGCGATGATCTGATCCGCTAGCTCCGTACCGATGTTGTACTGCGCCTCGCCCGTTGCCGCGCCGATGTGTGGCGTGACGCTGATTTTGAGGTTCTCCAGCAGATCACGACGAGGGTTGGGCTCCCCGACGAATACGTCGAGTGCTGCGCCGCGTACCTTGCCCGACTCGAGGGCGGCCAGCAGGGCGTCTTCATTGATGACGCCGCCACGGCTGGTGTTGGCCAAAATCACGCCGTCCTTCATCTTCGCCAGTTCGGCTTCGCCAATCAGGTTGCCGCCAGGAACGTGGATGGTGATGTAGTCAGACTCGGCGAGCATCTGGTCCATGCTCACAACAGGAACGTCGATCATCACTTTTTTGCCCATCAGGTCGATCTCGACGGACTCGGACTTTTTGACGAGGTCTACCGGCAGTACGTTCATGCCCAAGCCGATAGCGATGCGCGCAGCTTCAACACCGATGCGGCCAAAGCCGAGGATGCCGAGCGTACGGCCGCGCAGTTGTTGGCCGCCAGCGTAAGACTTTTTGAGCTTCTTAAATTCGCTGCCCTCTTGGCGCAGCTCTGTGTTGGAGCGTTGTACGTCGCGGCTCAAACCGAAGAAGTGGGCAAATACAAGCTCGGCGACACTGGCGCTGGAAGCGGCGGGGGTGTTGTAGGTCGGGATGCCCTTAGTCTTGGCGTAGGCGTGGTCGATGTTGTCGATACCAACACCGCCTCGGCAGATCGCCTTCAGGTTCGGGCTGGCGTCGATCAGCTCTTGGCGCACCTTGGTAGCGGAGCGGACACAGATAACATCAAAGGCATTTAGTTTCGTCATCAACTCCTCTTGCGGGATGTGGTCGGTGACGACCTCGAAGCCAGCGGCTTCAAGTTGCGCTTTGCCGTTCGGGGCGATGCCGTCGTTGGCGAGTACTCTGATCATTTTCGTTTAGTTTTCTTGGGGGTGGAAATTTTGGCTCGGCAGCAGGTGCAGGGTGAGGGTAACACACCTGCTCTACTGGGCTGCAAAGAAACGGAAAAAGGAGGGGTGGCCGTCGGGAATTAGTCCACTTTTTACGGTGGCTTTTGTTTTCTGACTTAGTTGTTGCTTCGGGGTGAGCGCCTCTGGGCGCGGCCGCAGGTGCGGAGGTGTGGATTGCGGCAGGGACCTACGTCACCCCAGACACCGCTTCCTTCTTCATAGATAAGGAACTCACCGTACTCGGCGGTTTCGCGGGAACCGAAACCAACGCCGATGCTGCGGACCCCGACGCCAACCCTACCATCCTTAGCGGCGATGTGTTGGGCAACGACGGTACAATGGGGTTTGACAGCCTACTTTATCTCGACAATAAATGATTGTTCGGGCAGTGCCTTCGGTGGTGCGCTCGGCTTACTTGGATTCGACGAATCCGTTTTTGCCGTTGATATCGACGACTGCACCTTCACAAACAATACCGCCAACAACAACGGCCGTGGCGCAGCCTGCTACATTCAGGGGAACAATACCCCCATTACGCTGACCAACTCCGTGCTCAGCGGGAACCTCTCCCAAGGGGGCACTTTCGTTAACAATTCCGATGGTGCTCTGACGGTCCGTAATACCCGCTTTCTTGACAATGGCAATACTTCCGCAGCGGGGCGGGGTGCGCTGGTGGCATACATGACCACTGGCCAACCCATCTTAATAGATAGCTGCTACTTTGAAAAACCTGCAGGTAGTCGTGAAGGGCAAGCTTTACAGCCAGCAGGTGGTGAAGCAGTAGCAATACGAACTCGCCCAACGAAGGTTTTCCAGAAGCCGCGCTCCCCCATCTCAGGAGGGAGCGCGGCTTCTTTTTTATACGACGCCCGAAACCTCCCCTCGCACCTGCGGCCGCGCCCAAAAAAGCCCTCGCGTTTGCGGAGAAATAAAAAATGCGCGTAACTTTGTGGCGATGAAAAAGGTATCCTACATCAACCGTCGAGTCCGACGAAGGGTCGTGATGACCAAGTAAGCTTCCCGCCCGCGCGCTAGGAAGCGCCCGCAGCCTTAACATGCGCTGAGCGGGCAGTTCCGATACCTTTTCTACCCCACTTCCCCACTTCTTGTTTTATTATGAAAATTCAAATTCACGTTGCTCTGCCCGAGCACGCCGTCTACGCCCAGCCTATTTGCGACCTCATGGCCGAGTCCGCCAAAGCGCGTGGTACAGGCATCGCTACCCGTAAACCAGAATACGTTGAAGAAAAACTACGCTCAGGAAAGGCCATCATCGCTTTGGTCGACGGAGAGCTCGCCGGGTTCAGCTACATCGAAACCTGGAGCCACGGCAAATACGTAGCAAACTCCGGCCTCATCGTGAACCCCAAATTCCGACGCCACGGCCTCGCCCGAAAGATCAAAGCCGCCATCTTCGACCTCTCCCAAACGAAGTACCCCGACGCGAAAATCTTCGGCATCACCACCAGCCTACCGGTGATGAAGATCAACTCCGACCTAGGCTACAAACCCGTAACCTTCTCCGAGCTCACCCAAGACGACGACTTCTGGGCCGGCTGCAACTCCTGCCCCAACGTAGACATCCTGAAGCGCAACGACCGGCAAATGTGCCTCTGTACCGCAATGATGGCCCCCTCCGGCAACGAGACCAAACAAGCCGCCATCGACCTCTCCGGCATGATCATCCAAGGATGATCCCAAAAGTACAGACAAGGCATGCCCTAAACCTCGTACAGACAAGGCATGCCTTGTCTCGCCAATCCTCCTAAATATTATCCCCAATCAAATGAAAAAAATCGTATTAGCCTACTCCGGCGGCCTAGATACCAGCTACTGCATCAAGTACCTAACCAAAGAAAAAGGCTACGAAGTCCACGCCCTAACCGTAGATACCGGCGGCTTCGATGCCGAAGAAATAGCCGAAATGGAAGCCCGCGCCATGAAGCTCGGCGCAGCCAGCTATAAGCGCGTAGAAGTAACCGAAAACTACTACCAAGAGTGTATTCGTTACCTTGTATACGGCAACTGCCTCCGCTACCAAACTTACCCCATGAGCGTGAGCGCCGAACGGATGTTTCAGGCCATGAGCGTAGCGCGCTACTGCGTCGAGATCGGGGCCGACGGCGTAGCCCACGGCTCCACCGGAGCCGGCAACGACCAGGTCCGGTTCGATCTGGCCTTCGAGCTCAGCGGCCGCGAACTGGAGATCATCACCCCCATCCGGGATATGCAACTCAGCCGCCAAGAGGAAGTAGATTACCTCGCCGAGCACGACCTCGTCTGGCCGGAAAAAAAAGGCACTTACAGCATCAACGCTGGCCTCTGGGGTACCTCCGTCGGCGGCGCAGAAACCCTGACCAGCCACCAGTCTTTGCCCGAAGAAGCTTGGCCCGTGCCCGTAACCGAAACCGAAGCCCGCAACATCGACCTCAACTTCGAGGCCGGGGAGTTTGTCGGTTTCGACGGCAAGAAATTCGGTAGTAAGGTAGAAGCCATCAAGGCCCTCGAAGCCGTAGCTGCACCCTTCGGCGTAGGGCGAGACATCCACGTAGGCGACACGATCATCGGTATCAAAGGCAGGGTCGGGTTTGCGGCCGCTGCGGCGGTACTCATCATCAAGAGCCACCATTTGCTGGAGAAGCACACGCTGGCCAAGTGGCAGTTGTTCTGGAAGGAACAGCTCAGCAACTGGTACGGTATGATGCTGCACGAAGGGCAGTTTCTGGACCCCGTCATGCGCGACGTAGAGGCCTTCTTGGAAAGCTCGCAGGGCACGGTAAACGGAACCGTCCACGTCACGCTACACCCACATCGCTACCAGCTCAACGGCATAACCTCCCCCAACGATCTGCTGGGCGCAGGCTTCGGTGCTTACGGCGAAATGAATAAGGGATGGAGCGGCGAAGATGTGCGCGGCTTCACGAAGATATTGAGCGTGCCGGGGCGCATCCGCAACGCTGTAAACAAGTAATGGGTTGAGGGCCTCCGGCCCGACCCCCTTGATAATCGGGCCGGAGGCCCTCAACCCAATAAGATGACAACCATAGGCATAATAGGCGGAGGCGGCTACACCGCCGGAGAACTGCTCCGCATCCTCGTCCACCACCCGGAGGTGGAGATCGCGTTCGTGCAGAGCCAGAGCCAAGCCGGCAAACCGCTCTACCACACCCATACCGACTTGCTGGGCGAGACGGAGCTTACCTTCTCCGCCGATGCGGGCGAAGCCGACGTGCTCTTCCTTTGTATGGGCCACGGTCGTTCGCAGACGTGGATGGAGGAGAACAAACCTTCCGCAGATACGCTGGTGGTAGACCTCAGCACGGACTACCGCATGAGCGAAGACTGGGTGTATGGCCTGCCGGAAATCAATGCGGCGCAAACGCGGGATGCAAAGCGCGTTGCGAACCCCGGCTGCTTCGCCACCGCAATACAGCTCGGGCTGCTTCCACTCGTCAAAGCCGGGCTGGCCAACGGTGAGGTCCACATCAACGGCATGACCGGCTCCACCGGAGCCGGCCAATCACCGATGCCAACAACCCACTTCAGTTGGCGGAACAGCAACGTATCCGTCTACAAAGCCTTCACCCACCAGCACCTCAACGAGATCGGGCGCAACGTAAAACTCCTCGGCCGGAAAGACGCCAAAGGGCTCAACTTCCTCCCCCTGCGCGGCCCCTTCGCCCGAGGCATCTTCGTGACGACCTACGTACAGACAGACGAGTCTGAAAGCCAACTCAAAGGCTTGTTCCACAACTTCTATTCCCAGGCTACTTTCACCCACGTCACTGACCGTAACCCAGACCTGAAGCAAGTCGTGAATACCAACAAAGGCATCGTCTTCGTCGAGAAACACGGCGATAAAGCCTTGGTGATCTCCATGATCGACAACCTGCTGAAGGGCGCTTCTGGGCAGGCCGTGCAGAACATGAACCTAGCGCTGGGCTTCGATGAAGGCGCAGGGCTGGGGCTTAAGGCGGGGATGTTTTAGTGGGTTGAAGGCCTCCGGCCTGATTTCCCGACTGGCCGAAGGCCAGCGAAACCATCACACATTTTTGCGGGCCTGCGGCCCGGACCCACTCGGGCCCTGTGGCCCTAGACCCAACTCACCATGAAACTATTCGACGTCTACTCCCTCTACGATCTCCAACCCGTGCGCGGCGAAGGAGCTTACGTATACGATGAAAATGATCGCAAAATCCTCGATTTCTACGGCGGCCACGCCGTGATGTCTATTGGGCATTCCCACCCACACTACGTAAAAACAATCTCCGACCAGCTCGGCAAACTCGGTTTTTACAGCAACAGCGTCGTGAACCCCTTGCAGCAAGAATTGGCCGACAAACTCGGTGCGCTTTCGGGACTAAACGACTATGAGTTGTTCCTCGTAAGCAGCGGCGCGGAGGCCAACGAAAACGCGCTAAAACTAGCGAGCTTCCATACCAACCGGAGCCGCATCTTGGCCTTCGAGGGAGCCTTCCATGGCCGCACCTCCGCCGCCGTCAACGCGACGGACAACGAGAAGATCAAGGCCCCCATCAACCGCAACTACCCCATCACTTTTCTGCCGCTCAACGACCTAGCGGCGGTGAAGCGCGAACTGGAAAAAGGCGACGTGGCGGCCCTCATCATCGAGGGGGTGCAGGGCGTACACGGCATTTACGTCCCCGACCCAGATTTTCTGGAAGCCCTGCCCGAACTCTGCCACGCCAACGGCGCGGTTTTGATCCTGGACGAAGTCCAGTCTGGTTACGGCCGGACGGGCAAATTCTTCGCATTCCAGCACGCAACCGTGGAGCCAGACATCATCTGTATGGCGAAGGGCATGGGCAACGGATTCCCGTTGGGCGGTATTCTTGTGCATCCGTCCATCAAGCCGTGGAAAGGGATGTTGGGGACTACCTACGGCGGCAGCCACTTGGCCTGTGCGGCGGGTATTGCGGTACTGGATGTGCTCAAAAACGAAGACCTCCTCCGCAATGCTACCGAGCAGGGCGCGTACCTGATGGAGCGGATGGGAGAGACCGGCCTCTTCACCGAAGTCCGGGGCTACGGCCTGATGATCGGGCTGCAGATGACGGAACCGATTGCTCCGTTGCGCAAGCGACTCCTCTTTGAGCACAGCGTGTTTACCGGATCGAGCAAAGACCCGAATACGATTCGGTTGTTGCCGCCGCTCAACGTCACGCGAGCGCAGTGTGATGACTTGGTGGCGGCTTTTGAAGCTGCGCTTGCACCTGCGTCCGCGCCGTCATTTCCCTAAAGAAAACGCTCCGATTTTTAACCCGCAACCTGCAACCCGCAACACCCATGATTCTCGAACACGTCCACATCACCATTTCCCCTGACAAGGTTCCCGCTTATCGCTCAGCTTTTGAGCAGGCGCGGCCGCTGGTGCAGTGTCAGGTTGGGTGTCGTTCTTGTCGCCTT
>CALEDI010000023.1 GCA_937949535.1 uncultured Lewinella sp.
CTATGGAAAAAGCGCAAATTGAAAAATACTTAGAAATGGCGAGCGATGGCGTGATGGCCTACGCTCCGAAGGTCCTACTTGCGGTCATTATTTTATTCGTTGGGATTAAAATCATCAATAAGCTTGTCCGCCTTTCCGTGAGCAAGATGATGGAGCAAGGTATAGGCGCGGACTTAACTCCTTTTCTGGGCTCCATCGTGGGCATAGGCCTGAAGGTGATGTTATTTTTTGCGGTAGCCAGTATTCTTGGTTTTGATATTGCGGCCTTTGTTGGTGTGTTGGCGGCGGCTGGCTTTGCGGTCGGGTTAGCCTTGCAGGGCAGCTTGAGCAACTTTGCCGCAGGCATCCTTATCATCGTTTTCCGCCCGTACAAGATTGGTGATTGGGTAAAAGTACCGGACGACTACTTCGGGCAAGTTGAAGAGATCCAGATCTTCAACACCATCCTCGTGACGCCAGGGCAGAAGACGCTCATTGTGCCCAATAGTGAGGTTATTAGCGGAGTAGTGACCAACTTTAGTGAGAAGGGGCATATCCGCCTAGAGCTTACCTTTTTACTAGGTTACGAGGAGAGCTTTCCCAAAATCAAGGCTGTAATTGAAGATGCGCTGCATGGTGTAGAAGGTATCCTTCAGGATCCTGCACCGGAGGTGGGGATTGAGTCTTTTGACACCCACAACATAGTAATTGCTGTGCGGCCGTTCATCAAGCCCGGTGAATACTGGGAAGGTACCTTTGAGGTAAACGCCAAAGTAAAAAGTGCGCTCTCTGCCGCTGGCATCCGGATGGCCTACTCCGAAGGAGTGGAGCTTGGGCCAATTGGTCAGTAGAGACAGCTCCGTTGCCAAATAAATCAAATGCCAAATCCACAAACCATGCGCTACCCCATCGGCAAGCTCGTTTTGCCAGACCACGCCACCGCTGCTGCAAACCGAGTTGAATACATTAAAAACATCGGAGAATTACCAACGTTGGTAGCCACCCTTGCTGCAGAACTTCAAGACCGTGGCCTATTAGACACGCCTTACCGCGACGGAGGCTGGACGACGCGGCAAGTGATTCACCACTTGGCCGACAGCCACATGAACGCCTACGTTCGCCATAAGCGCATCCTGACCGAAGACCACCCTACCCTAACCCCATACGACGAAGTACGCTGGGCAGAACTAACCGACGTAACGGCCGTACCAATTGCCGCCAGTTTGGAAATTTTACGCGGTATGCACCTGCGCTTAGCAACGCTTCTAGCCACCTGCTCCGACGCTGAGTGGGCGCGTACGGCCTACCATTCCGGCAGTGGGGTAAACTATCGGCTAGATACCCTAGCGGCTACCTACAGTTGGCACGGGCTTCATCATATTGGGCATTTAAAACTGGTGCTCTAGTTGGCCAGAAGCCCTCAAGCAAACATCCAACGCTTCAACAACGATTACCCCCCACTTTAGAACATTTTGATAGCGTAAATAATCAACTTACCACCAACATGCCAAGCATTGAACAAGCTATTCAACAACCCGTCTTTAGCTCTTCTTTCTTAAAAGTACAGGTCAACGTTCTTTACACTTCCGCTGTAATCAACCAAACTGCATCAAAGGAACTTAAACCGTTCGGGCTAAGCCTTCAACAATTCAACGTCTTACGCATTTTACGCGGTCAAGGTGGTAAGCCCGCAACCATCAAATTGCTGACCGAAAGGATGATAGACAAGATGAGCAATGCTAGCCGATTGGTAGATAAGTTGAAAGAAAAAGGACTGGTGGAAAGGCAAGAATGTTCAACAGATCGGCGTAGAGTAGATATCGTAATCACGCCCGCAGGCATAGACATCGTTCAGCGCGCCCGAGAAGCCGTTGACCTTAAGCTTCAAGAAACCTTTGCTAGCCTGACCGAAGAAGAAGCCACCCAACTCAACCTATTACTGGATAAACTCCGTGGCTAAAAACACCACCCACACAAAATGACAAAAAAATACGATTGGCTTCTTTTCGACGCAGACAACACCCTCTGGGATTTTAGTGCAGCCGAAGCCTCCGCCCTAGAGCGGACGCTCCGCAGCAGAGACATTGACTGGTCTCATGAAGTACTTGGCCAGTACCGCATTATCAATCACCAGGCTTGGTCTGACTATGAGCAAGGCCTGCTACCCAAAGAGCAACTACGAACCATCCGCTTCTCTCGCCTGCTAGAACACTACCGTTTAGACCATCCGGCGGAAGAGCTTTCTTTTGATTACCGTACATATCTCGCCTCCTCTACCCATATGCTTGACGGGGCCATTGATTTGCTCGAAAGCCTGAAGGGGCAGTACCGAATGGGCCTAGTGACTAATGGGCTCAAAGAAGTACAACGCCCTCGCTTAGCCGCCACGGGCTTGGGTGAATACTTCGAATTCATCGTAATCTCCGACGAGATCGGCGTAGCAAAACCCCATGCGGGCTTCTTCGACTATGCCTACGAACGCATGGATAGCGCAGATAAAAGCCGCGTACTCATGATCGGAGACAACCCCAATGCCGACGTGCAGGGCGCCCTCAACTACGGCTTCGACGCCTGTTGGCTTCGCCACCCCGGCGCAGCAAATAAACCAAAACTAGAAGCTTCTTACCGCATCCGCGACATCCGTGACCTCACCAAAATAGCGGGCTTGTAACCCCCTCATCCTTTGGCCTTTTCCCGACTATCATTCTAATTTCCTCCCCCAATGACCAAAGCCCAGAAAGCCAAAGAAATACACCAGATACTGGACCGCCTTTACCCTACCGTACCTATTCCGCTAGACCACACAGACCCTTACACCCTCCTCGTAGCCGTACTCCTCTCTGCCCAATGTACAGACGTACGGGTGAACCAAGTAACGCCCCACCTCTGGGCGATGACCGACAAACCGGAAGAGATGATGCACATCGACGCCGATGATATTCGGGAAATCATTCGGCCCTGCGGCCTAAGCCCGCGCAAGAGTAAAGCCATCAAAGAGCTAAGCCGCATCATCGTTGAAGAGCATGGCGGCGTAGTCCCCAAAGACTGGGCGGCCTTAGAAGCCCTGCCCGGTGTAGGCCACAAAACCGCTGCGGTAGTCATGAGCCAAGCCTTCGGTGTACCTGCCTTCCCCGTTGACACCCACATCCAACGCTTGGCGTATCGTTGGGCGCTCTCCACCGGAAAAAACGTAGAGAAAACCGAGAAAGACCTAAAACGGCTCTTTCCCGAAGAGAGCTGGAACAAGCTCCACCTTCAGGTTATTTTCTTTGGCCGAGAGTACTGCCCCGCCCGTGGGCACCGGATGAAGGACTGTCCGATCTGCTCTGTTTATGGCCGGCGGAGTTTGCTAAAGCAGGAGAAATAGTTAGCGCCGTTATTGAATTGATGTTTCTAAATAAAGTTGTCCGTAAATTGTGCCAACAGACCAAACGCTCCCCATCCAGTCCTCTTCTCCAAATACCCGTTCCCGACTGACCCGCCGCCTGCTTCGCTGGCTGCTGGGTATTTCCGCAGTAGTCATCATCAGTCTTCTGTACCCAAACAACCTGAAGTTTCCCTTCGAGTTTGACCGAGGGCAAACTTGGCGGTACTCCGACCTGAAGGCGCCCTACGACATTCCTGTCCTCAAACCAACAGAAACCCTAGAGGCAGAACTAGAACAGGTAAAGCAGTCTGCCAACCCAGTCTACCGCATAGACCAAAACGTTGTCCGCGATGCCCGAGCAAGGTTTCTCAAAGACTTCCAAACCAGCCTAGACTCCGCAAAAGTGAGGGGAGAGAACCCCGACGTGATCCGCAACCCTGAACGCCACCGACACTACGGCCTACGGGTATTAGACAAGCTCTACAACCAAGGCATCATCCGCGCCCGCTCCGAAGAGGAACGCAACGGCATGGCAACCCTCATCACCATCCTGAACGGAAACGAGCAACGCGAACGAACCCTAACCCAACTCCGCACCCCCGGAGATGCGCGCGCATGGTTACAAGACAGTTTGTTCTACACCAGCCTCAAATCTCCCGAGTTTTTGCTGGACCTACTGGAAAATCGTTTCAACCACAACCTATTTTACAGCGATTCCCTAACGCAAAAACTAAAGACCGACGCCCTAGCCGCAGTTACGCCCTACGACGGCCTTGTTCGTAAAGGCGAAACCATCATCAAACGCGGAGAAACCGTCACCGGAAAAATCAACCAACAACTACTCAGCTACCGCAGGCTTTACAACGAAAGCCTGAGTACCCAGACAACTTTCTGGAGCGTATTCGGAGGGTATGCCGTACAAATTGGCTTAGTTGTTTTATTGCTGTTTTTCTATGTACGATCTTTCTTCCCATTGCTGTACAGCAGGTTAAAAAACCTCGTCTTCATCCTGATGTGGTTGGTACTCTACGCCCTACTTGTCCGAACACTGGAGCTTAGCCCAGACCTGAGCACCTACCTCGTACCGTTCTGTATTGTCCCGATCGTGATGCGGATATTTTTCACCGAGCGCCTGGCCTTCTTCGTCCACGTTGCGGTGGTGCTCACCGCCAGTTTCCTTACTACGCTCGGCTACCATTTTGTATTCCTCAGCATCATGGCTGGTGTTGTAGTGATCGTGATGGACATCGACACCCGCGACTATGGTCGCTTTTTGCGCAGCCTCATGCTGTTGTTTGCCTTCTACTTCGTCGGGTTCATTGGGTTAGAACTGATGCGTGGTGGCAGTTGGAGTACGGTAAACTATAAAATCATCGCCTGGATAGGGCTCAACGTGTTCCTTTGCTTACTCTCCATTCCGCTCATTCCTGTATTGGAGCGCATTTTCGGGTTCATCTCGCCAATCACCTTGGGTGAATTGAGTGACATGAACCGCCCTTTACTAGAAAAACTGGCAAGGCAAGCAGCTGGCACTTGGCAGCATTCCCTGAACGTAGCAAATATGTCTGAGCAAGCCGCACGGGCCGTCGGGGCAGACGCGCTCCTCGTAAAAACCGCCGCACTCTATCACGATATTGGTAAAATTTCCAACCCTGGCTTCTACATCGAAAACCAGAGCGGCCCCAACCCCCATGAGAAACTGAACCCCAAAGAAAGCGCCGCCATCATCATCGGCCACGTCTCCGAAGGCGTCAAACTAGCCAAACAGGCTAAGCTCCCAGATGTACTGATTGATTTCATTCGTACCCACCACGGCACAACTCGCGCAGAGTTCTTCTACCGAAGCTACATCAAGGGCCACCCCGAACGCGAAGCCGAAGAAGCCGACTTCCTTTACCCCGGCCCTCGGCCAGCCACCAAGGAGCAGACCATTCTGATGCTAGCAGACTCTACCGAGGCCGCCGCCAAGAGCCTAAAGAACCCCAGTCAAGAAACACTCTTCGACATGATCGACGGCATCATTCAAGGCAAACTCGCCTCCGGCCAACTCAAACACAGCCGCCTCACCTTCCAAGAACTGGAAGCTTGCCGCAAGGTCTTTCGCTCCTTTTTGCAGAGTGTGCATCAGGTGCGGATTGCTTATCCGGAAGAGGAATAGTAGTGTAGTGTGAGGTTTGGATGTCGAACACTTCGAGGTCTTGAAGCGTACTCAAGATCTCGAAGCGTTTATTGCTGCCTCTGACGAAGTCGAGGTAGAAATAATCCTTTGAGCGTCCGGCGCTTATGGGCAAACCTCACGCTACACTACTAAATTACTACAAAACTTCCTTAATACTCTCCGCCAACTCCGTAGCCCGTTCCTTGCTGCCCGCTTCGGCGTAGACCCGGACGATGGGCTCCGTATTGGAGGCCCGGAGGTGTACCCAGCCGTCGGGGAAATCTAGTTTTAGGCCATCAATATCGCTGGTGCGGACATCGGGGAATTTGGCGCGAACGCGGGTGAAAGCACCGTTGAGGTCATAGCTTTTATCCACTTCCTTCTTATCCTTGATCATTTCGTAGTGGGCGTACCCATCACGAAGTTCGTTGATCGTTTTACCGGAGGTTGCTAGGTGGCTGAGCACTAGGGCTAGGCCGATCAAACTATCTCGGCCGTAGTGTAGCTTGGGGTCAATGATGCCGCCGTTGCCTTCGCCGCCAATGGCGGCGCCAACTTCCTTCATCTTCGCCACAACGTTGACTTCCCCTACGGCCGAGGCGAAGTACTCCTGCCCGTGCTTCGCCGCAATGTCAGCCGCTGCGCGGCTGCTGCTCATGTTAGACACTACGGGGCCGGGCTCCCGGCCCAGCACGTAGTCGGCTACCGTAACGAGGGTGTATTCTTCCCCGATCCAGCGGCCACCAGGGCCGATGAGGGCTAGGCGGTCTACGTCGGGGTCAACGGCAATGCCGAGGTCTGCGCCGAGGGTTTTTACCTCCGCCATCAGACCACCGAGGTGCTCAGGCAGAGGCTCAGGGTTGTGAGCAAACTGGCCGTTCAGCTCCTCATTGATGACCGAGCAGGTAACGCCCAACGCTTCGCACAAGGGCGGAATTGAGATGGCCCCAACGCTGTTCACCGCGTCTAGCACCACCTTAAAACCAGCATCACGGATGGCTTCAACGTCTACGAGCGGATGGGCGAGTACGGAGTCGATGTGGTGTTGCAGTGCTTGATCGTCTGTAGTAAGCAAGCCCAAATCGTCCACTTGGCAGTAGGTGATGTCTCCGCCTTCGGCGATGCCGATGAGGTCTGCGCCGTCTTCGGCGGAGATGAACTCTCCTTTGCTGTTGAGCAGTTTCAGGGCGTTGTATTCTTTGGGGTTGTGGCTAGCGGAGAGGATGATGCCCCCGCCTGCTTCGTGGTAGGTTACGGCCATCTCTACGGTTGGGGTCGTGGCGTAGTCGCAGTCAATCACGTCAATGCCGAGGCTTTGCAGCGTTGCGGTGGTGAGCGCCGTCACTACCGCCCCGGAGGGGCGGCCGTCTCGGCCAATGACCACCTTGGGGGCTGCGCCCGAGCGGAGCAACCAGGTGCCGTAGCCGGCTACGTTAGCAACGATGTCTTCGGGCGTCAGGTTGTCTCCGGCTTTGCCGCCGATGGTTCCACGGAAGCCAGAAATTGATTTTTTTAAAGGCAAGGGATAAGTCTTTTAGTTGGTTATTGTTTTAAGCTGTGGGCGTTTCGCTCTCCCCCGGCCCCTCTCCTCGGGAGCGGGGAGAAGGATTCGTGCATTTCGCTACGCACAACCATCAGCCAGCGGCGAAGTTACGTTGCAAGTTGCAAGTTGCAGGTTGCAGGTTGCCGTGTAGCATGTGTTGCAGGTTGCAGGTTCCGTCACACATGCGGCACAGCAGGTCACGCATGTAACACGGCAATCTGTAAGTTGCAGGTTGCAGGTTGCAGGTTGCAAGTTGCAAGTTGCACGTTGCAGGTTCCGTCACACATGCGGCACAGCAGGTTGTGCAGGTTCCAGTTTGCAGGTCACGCATGTAACACGGCAACCTGCAACCTGTAACCTGCAACCTGTAACTTGCAACCTGCAACCTGCAATTTATGGACCACGACCTCTTCCACTTCATCAACCAGTCTCTTGCCAATCCTTTTCTGGATGCCATCCTCCCTGTTTTTCGGGAAAAGACGACCTGGATTCCGCTGTACCTCGTTATGGTTTTCCTGATCTACCGGTCTTATGGTTGGCGGCGGACGCTGTGGTTGTTGGTCTGTATTGGCGCAGTCATGGCGGTGGCAGATCAGTTGGCGGCCAACGTCATCAAGCCGTGGGTAGGGCGGTTGCGGCCCTGCGCGGAGCCAGAAGTGGCCGAGCAGGCCCGCGTCTTGGTTCGTTGCGGCGGTAAGTGGAGCTTTCCGTCTAACCATGCGACCAACCATTTCGCCCTAGCTACCTTGCTGGCCTTGACTTGGTTGAAAGACAAAGCTTGGGGCTGGCGGTTCGGGATCTTTCTCTGGGCTGCGGCCATCGCCTTGGCGCAGGTCTACGTTGGGAAGCATTATCCCGGAGATGTTTTTGTTGGGGCTTTGCTGGGCAGTTCTCTTGCTTGGGGCGGGGTACTGCTTTACCGGCGGTTTGCGGGCGAGGAGGCGATTCCTGATACCGTGGTGTAGGATGGGCGGTACATAGGCGCAAACGCGATGGGCTAAACGCGGTCTTCGGCCTCGTTTAACCCATCGCTAAATAGGAGACTCCTTCGGGGCCGAACCAGGTTCTACTACCGCCGACTTAGCCCCTACCCTGCATCCTGCGTGCGCGCCACCAAAATGCCCTCCTTCATCGCGTAATTGCTCACGGTTACGCGCTCAACGTTCGCCAAACGAAAGACGAAACGCAGCAAAATCATCGCAACCACAATCATGTCTGCGCGCTCCTGCGGCACGCCGGGCAATGCCCGACGCTCAGCGAGCGAGGCCGGAACGATACGTTCGTAAAAGGCGGGAAAGTCCGTTAAATCAAGCTGGTGGCTCGTCGGGTGCGGCGGCGCGGCGGGGTCTCTCAACCACTCGGCCAACACGTCGAACGTACCCGCCGCGCCCACCAAATGGCGAGTAGAAAACTCAGCCAACGCGGCCTTCAGTGGCAACAACGAAGTATCCAAATGCTGCTCCAACGTCTTTACCTCGTTCGCAGAAATGGGGTCGCTAAAATGAAACCCGTTAGACAAAACAGAAACGCCCAACGGAAAAGAACGTCGCCAGTAAACCTCGGATTGGTCGGCAATAATAAACTCGGTAGAACCGCCACCAATATCCATAATCAATACCCGCTCCATGGCCGAAGGAATGGCCAATAAAACACCCTTCGTAATATATTCAGCCTCTTTATCTCCGCTAATTAATTTTATATCAATTCTGGCTTCTGCTTTAGCTTCGCGGATAAACATTTTCCCGTTGGAGGCCGTCCGCAGGGCCGCCGTCCCGATGGCCTTCACTTCAGCTACTTCGCATTCGTCTATTCGCGCCCTAAAACGGCACAACGCGCTGATTCCCCGCGCAAAAGGCGCGTCCCCGATGGTCTTGATGCCTTCGGAAGCCAGCTTTACAAAAATGCGTTCGCGGTAGATTTCTCTGACAATTTCGTCGCCGGAAACCTCCGCGATAAGCAAATGAAAAGTATTCGTGCCTAAATCAATTACGGCACGGCGTTGAGGAAGGGTCATATTGATAAATTTGCGCACTCGCTAATTTCCTCCTCCCGTTTGTTGCGTAACGGAATTAATTATATTTTGGTAAAAACCCGCCCCTTCGGGCGTCATTTTGTTGGCGTATGCGGGTTTTCCATTTTCGTACCAAACGTAGGCAACGCAATCGCCCTGAAAATAGATATCAGCTTCTTCGATATTTTTACCGTTTACCTGAAACCAGATGTGGCCAAAGGGTGCGCAGGTTGGGTAGATGGTGGCGGGGGCTACGCCAATCCCGGAGAGGGTACTCCGGATTTGGTCGATGCTGCTCTGGTTGATGGATACTGGCAGGTTGTAAAACGTAGCGTCCATGTAGGTCGCGTTGGCGTAGAGGTACTCCAAGCGGCTAAGCTCGATAGAGGCGTACTCAACGCCTCCTTGTTGTGGTTCGGCAGCAGCGGCAGCATCCGTTTCAGGTGCTTTTTCGGGCGAGGGGCCGCAGGTGCAAAGTAGGCTAATAAGGAGCAGGGCAGCAAAGCTTCGGATCATCATCTTTTAGTTGTCTTCGGTTGGTGGGCGAGGGATTTCTTCTCCCTGCCCGAGGGTGTAAACAGCGCGAACGCTGATGGATTTCCCCTTGAAGGAGGTGTTCAGTGTATTGTCTGGGTCAATATCGGTGAGGTGCTTAGAAAAGCGCATATTGAGGCCCAACCGTTCGGTCAGGAAGAAAGTAACGCCAGCCTTGATGGCGACCAAATCGGTATTCAGCGGCGTTGCGCTGGTGATGTCTTCTCCGGCGGAGCTGATGATGGTGTAGTTGAACAGATTTTGATAACTGAAGCCAGCCTCGGCCGTAAGGCGCCAATCTTTGTAGTACACCATCAGCGGAATCTCCAGCGTAGTAAGATCTATTTGGTCAAACGGACTTATGTTGATGGAGTTCTGGTTGCGTCGTGCGCCCTGTTGCGAAAACAGGATCTCTGGCCCAACCCGCCAACGATCGTTCAGCACTGCAACCACCCGGATGCCAGCATTTGCCCCCAACTGGTGGTAACCAAAGAGCGCGTCTCCGTCGATCTGGCTAAAGTTCCCCCCCGCCAGCAACGACGCTCGGAAGGTCTGGGCGTTCAATCCGCAGGCACCAAAGACCAGTAAGAGGAACAATAGTTTTCTCATAAGGCAAAGATAGGCATCTGTTGCTCGTTCCTTAACGGAAGTAGAGCATCACCCCAATCACGATTGCAACCACGACCAACACCGGTATCCAAGGGAATTCGTTGTTCCGGTATTTATCCACCATTTGCTCCAAGGCTTCGTTCCAGACCAAACGGGTACCGATGGCTTCTCGGCAGTAAAACAGGTATTTGTCGGACATATTGGCCTCGTTGCCGTGCCGCTTGAAGATCAGGAAGTCGTTGTCCATGAACTGCAATTCATACAGGAACGCCCCCCGATGAAGGCTCTCACCAATGATGACGCGGTTGGAGGAGAGTACCTTATAGGCCATACCGTCCATTGCTCCGTCGCGTGCAATTCGTATTTCTCCGGTGGGCAGGAAGGTATTCAGGCTTACCGATGTGGCTCCGGGCTTGTCGGTCATGCTTACCCAGTCTATATTGTAGATCGGAGCATCCTCGTCTGTTAAGTCCTTTTCCCCAAATTTCCTTACCGCTGGCAAGAACTCATCAATAGCCTGCTCCATCGTCTCATGCTCGGGCAGGTTGAGGTTGAAGGGTTCAGCAATCTTGTCTAAGAGACGGTCTTCCATTTTAGTAGTCTTGTAACCGCTGCAATTTACGCTTTTACGCCGTCATCGTCTTTTTTGTCCCATTCGGAGCGCTTGCCGTAGTATTTTTCGTCTACGGCTAGCAGGCCGAAGCTTTCGCAGCCGTGCTTCTCGGTTACGGCGTGGTGGTGGCCGTGGGCGCGCAAGATGGCGCGGCTGTACTTGCTGTCTAGGTGCTTAAACCACTTGAACCGCCGGTGGATGTACACGTCGTGAATCAGGAAATAGATCAAGCCGTAAATACTGATCCCGATGCCCACAAAGGTGAGCCAAAACCAGCCGTCTACGTTTAGCCCAACGATGTAGCACGTCGCGCTCGGGATGGCAAAGACGAGGAAGAAGAGGTCGTTTTTTTCAAAAAACCCATCTTCTTCATGGTGGGGTCTGTGGTGGTCTTCGTGCCAAACCCAGAGCCAGCCGTGCATCAAGTATTTATGGGCCGCCCAAGCAGCGAATTCCATTCCGGCTACGGAGATGAGGGTGATGGCGATGTAAAGTAGTGCGGTCATACATGGTAAGAAACAGGGATTTGAGCGGATGGTTTAGTGAATAAAAACTCTTCCACAAAACTAAAAATAGCCGCCCGTATGCATTCTCAAAGATTGCGGCATCAATGAAGCAGGTCCAGGAAACAGCCTACCCTTTTACACACACTCTCCTTCACGAAACCTCACCCATCATGTACTTCCCCCTCAAAGTCTCCATCCCCGAGCCCTGCCACGAAGATTGGAACAAAATGGAACCCATAGAGATTAACCGCCGCCACTGCCAGTCTTGCGAAAAAGTGGTCACCGATTTCACGAACATGACCGATGTGCAGATCGGTAACCACCTCCGTAAAGGCGGCAACCTGTGTGGCCGCTTCCGGAAAAGCCAGCTCGACCGCCGTATCGCTGTCGGTGGGCCAAGAAGGTTCTCGGGGCTGCGGGCCGCAGCGGCCGCTTCGGGCCTCTTGTTTGCGGTACCGGCCGCAGCGCAAACGTTGCCCGACGCGCCCACCCACCAAGTTGATACTCAAATACAAGGCGGCATCAAAGCCAACACAACAAAGCCAACCGACCCCACCCTGAAGGGAAACGTAAGGGTTAGCGGCAAAGTAACCGACAGCGATGGCGAAGGACTCATCGGCGCATCGGTACTGCTTCAGGGCACAACAACCGGAACCATTACCGACATAGACGGCCTGTTCACGATTGAGGTACCCGCAGATTCTTCGGTCATCTTAGCTTTATACTATACTGGGTTTTCGACAGAGACCGTCTTCATCTCAGCGGAAGACATACAAAAGGCGCGCTCGGAAGCGGAAGAACAGGGTAAGGCATTGCCAGTTCTTGAAATGGGTCCTCTCGTCTGTGTGGAAATAGCTTTTGGAGAGGTATTTTATGCTGGAGAGATCTCTTACCACCGCCCCAGTCTCGTCCACCGCATATTCGTTACGCCGGTCCGTCGCTACATCGTGTCGCCCGTCCGGAAGCTAAGCTACAACATACGCGAATGGAAAGCAGAACGCCGCGAAACCCGCAAAGAACGCAAGGCAGAACGCCTAGCTAAAAAAGCAAGTCGCCAAGCAGTTCCCCAAGACGCGCCCCCAACTGCGCCGGAGACCAAGCAAGTACAAGAAGTAGAAAGCCGTCTTCAGCTACAAGCCTCCCCCAACCCCTTCACCGATCACCTGCGCGTAAGCTTCAACCTGCCCACCGAGCAGGACTACACCTTAGAGCTAACCTCTGTAACGGGCCAAATCATCACCCGAAAGGCAGGCAAAGGAATAGCCGGCTTGCAAGAAGTAAAACTTGGGGAAGACGTATCAGCGCTTCCGTCGGGGACTTACTACCTGCGCTTGCAGGCCGAAGAGGGGTTGTTCTCGGTGAAGACTTTGGTTCGGTAAACCCTCCTTCGCACCAGCGGCCGCGCCCTTATCAATCCAAAATATCATCCGCTTCCAGCTCCGAGAAGAACGCATCATCCACCCGCTCGTCCCGCACCAGTTTTACCGGCCACTCCACTTTTCGTTTCAGCGAGAAGGTACTGAGCCGGTTGTGGTAGTAGTGCAGCATGGCGAAATTATCGCACACGATGCGGTTGCTCTTGTCGTAGCGCAGCGGCTTGTCGATGTGGAAATTCCCGAGGGTCTCGATGCCTTTCCGGACGATCTCTTCGGGGCTGTCGTACAGCTCTGCCGAGAGCTTGGTGCGGTCTTCTTTGCTCAATAGCAGTAAGTGGTCGCGCAACTGCCCAACGACAACATGAAGGCTCTCGCGCTCAAAATAGAAGTCTTCTGCGGGCAGCCGCAGCAGGGCGTAGAGGTCGTTGTTGGGGAAGGTATTTTCCAGCATTCCGAAGGCCGCGTAGCTCACCAAATGGCTCGGCAACACGATGCCGTCGGCGTGGTAACGCTCTACGATGCGCGCGCCCAGCATGCGGGTATACTCGCTTTCGCGCTGGTAGTCTCGGTTTACTTCGCCGTGCTGGTCCCGAAAATAATCGCGGGTACTCACCTGCCGACCACTATTGCTGTAGCTCTTGCCGTCGGCTGCTACGCGGTTGCCGAGCACGTCCATTGGTCGGCCTAGGGCGATGGTTATTTTATTGCCTTTAGAGAACACGCCCCAGATAAACTTCAGGATGGAGCGCAGGCTGTGGAAACTATCCGAAGCCTTGATGTAGCGGTCTTGGCCTTCCTTCAGCAGGTGTTGTTCGATCAAGAACTGGGCCTCCAAAACGAAGGGGTAGCTCAGGATGACGGGCACGATGAAAATCTTCCCCGGCGTGCCGTCTTCGTATTTCTGCCGCTGGGCTTCAACGGCCGTACCGAGCAGGCCGAGCTTCAGTTTTGTCTCCAGCGCGCCGGAGCGGGAGCGCGTTCCGCCGGGGAAGAAAAGGCTCGGCACGCCATGCTGAATGATGAGTTTGCTCATCATTTTCAGCGTCGTCATATAGATCGGGTTGCGCTTGCGCCGGTCTACGCGGTACGCTCCCAATCGGTTCATGAAGTAAGCCGTATAGCCCGTGTTGTAGAGGTTCAGGCCTGCGCCAAAGCTGACGGCCGGGAGGCCGGCTACTTGGTCCATCGCGTAACCAATCAGGATGCTGTCGAGGTTGCTGAAGTGGGTGGGGCAGAAAACGACCGTGCCGTGCTTGCTCAGCTCCCGCACCTCTTCTACATAGCCCTTCACCAGCAGTCGTTCTTCCAGCAGGATGTTCTTGCTGAACAGGCTTTTGAAGCTGCGCCCATCGGCGGCGTTGAGCAGTCTTCCGAAGAAAAACGTCAGGAACCGGCGCGCAAATTTGAAGGTCGGGATTTTGAAGTGGCCCACAATTTCATCGGCGTAGCGGTGAACGACCTTCTGCAAGATGTTGCGCGCGGCCTTGTCTGCGGTCGTTACCTCGTCTTCGTCTAGCGAATGGGTGGCCAGCATTTTGGCCAGTTTTTTCCACGTCTTTCGTTCCTTGGGCGGGTCTACTTTCCAAGGTTCTTCCTTCGTTCGGCGTTGTTCGCTGAACAGCGTTTTGCTCAGCAGATCGTCCAGTTTTCCTCCGTGCTGCTCAACCAGTCGGTCATAGCTTTCCTTTTCTAGTTCCTTGACGTATTCGTCCCGCTTGTCGTGGAGTTTAAAAATGCCCCAGTCCTCAACATTCGGAGCGATGTGCTCATGCCGAGGGCTCTCATGCTGGAAGTGAGTTGCGCCGGTGGTGTTGTTTTGGGCGAGATCGCGGGTGCCGGGGGAGTTGGAAGGCATGGTTTGGAGGAGCGGAGGTTTTACTTGATGGTAAGCCTACAAATGTACGTAATGGAAGTTAGAGGCCAGCTATCAGATTTCAACGCGCGGGATGCTGCACGTCAATTTCCGATCTTTGCCCCCTGCAACCTGCTATTGTAAGACGTGCAACCTGCAACCTGCAACTTGCAACCTGCCCCCCCCCTAACCTTTCCCCAACATCAAACGTTTAACAGCCATGGAACTGGAAATCACCCTCCATGATAGCACCGACACAATGGAGGCGCCAATCATTTTTTCCGACGGCAAAACTGCTGACGGCATGGACCCCTTCGCCCTGCCCTACAATACCGAGCTTTGTTTGGGGCCGATCTTGGACAAGGTCAAAAACTTGGCTGATTCTGAAGACGCAGGCATCCGGTTCTTGGCCCGCGAAGTGATGCGGCTTGCGGAGCAAGCCCCGGAGCTCAGCCAACCCATCCATGACCTATCTATACTCGAAGGCCATAAAGACCTGCTCGACCTGCTGATGCTTTTCCTCGTTCCTCCTTCTGATCGGGAGACGGAGTTCTTCAAGTTCAGCAAGCCGTTCAACTTTGCGCCTATTTACCTGAGCAAAGCGATGCAGGAGCTAATGTCTCGGCAGAACGCTTGTTACTCCTTCGGCGGCGAGCTTGATTTGGTGCGCAACCGCCACTTGGTCACCATCGGGTGTTTCATCCTACAGCGTTTCTATGCGGTAGAGGTAGACATGACCCCATCGGCAATGCTGACGGTAAAGGACGCAACAACCGGCCTAGACCTGTTCTATAAACCGGTAATGGACCAGAAGTACATCGACGTAGTCGTCAACGGAGACCTGCCCAAATTGAGTCGCAAAGACATTCAGCAGCTGCTCAACAACATCACCGATACCGAACTTTGGCTCACGCTCTTACCCCCCGAGAAATTCACTTTCCACGGCATCCACATCGCGCACCTCTACGAAGTAACCGAACAGGAATCCCTGAGCCGCATCAAGCAGCGGCTCATTAGTCGTGATGCCGTTCTCGACATTGAGCGGGTGCGCGAGCTGGCCGACCTCACGAGGGTACACTTCAACGACAAAAATCTCCAACTCGGCCTAACTGCCGTAGATTACCCCGCTAGCAGAACCATCGACCACGAATACCGGATCAAGTTCAACTTCCTCTCCGAAGACGTTGACCGCCTAACGGACGAGTCTTTCCGGAGCAGCATTTACGACCAAGCTTTCCGAACCCGAGAAGTTGTCTTGGTTGATGACCTCGCCGCACTCCGTAAAACTACCCGCCTCGAAAAGTTGCTCCTCAAGCAGGGCATACGTAGCTTGCTTGTAGCGCCGCTGCTCGATCAGCATAAGAACGTCATCGGGATGGTTGAGCTGGGCTCGCCAGAAGTTTACGGCGTGAATGCCTTCATGGAGATCAAGTTTCAGGAAATTCGGGGCCTTTTCCGGACGGCCGTTGAGCGCAGCCGGGAGTACATCGACAACCGCATCGAGGCCATCATGCGCGAGCAATACACCAGCCTGCACAGCAGTGTGGAGTGGCGCTTCACCGAAGCGGCCTTCAGCATTCTTGAACGCCAAGACATCGGGCAAGCAGACGCGCCAGAAGTGATTGCCTTCAAGGAAGTTTACCCCCTCTATGGCCAGGCCGACATTGTGGGCAGCAGCCGGCTGCGCAACGCAGCCATCTACCAAGACTTAGCCGATAATATGCGGGCGGGGTGCTTCCTCTTGAACAAAGCAACCGAGTTTGTTGAGTTTCCCCTCATCCAGCAGGCCATCATGCAAATCGATAGCCACCTAGAGACCGAATTGGACGAGTTCGACAACAGCCACGAAATACTCTGGGCGGAGTTCATCCACCAGCAGCTCACCCCGCTCATCGAAGAACTCAGTAGCCAACACCCCGAACTAGCAGACCTCGCTGAAAACTATTTCTCGGACCTCGACATTGACCTCGGCCTCTTCTACCGCGTCCGTTCAGACTATGAAGAGAGCGTTACCAAACTGAACCGTACCCTAAGCGAGTTCTTCACCGAACGCGACTTGGCTGCGCAGAAGACCCTACCCCACTACTTCGAGAAATACAAAACCGACGGCGTTGAGTACGAAATCTACGCCGGCCAGAGCTTGCTCAAAAACCATCACTTTAGCAAAGTCCATCTGCGGAACCTGCGCCTAGCCCAGCTTATTGATATGTGCGAGGCGACCCGCCTAATTACCCGCCTCTCCGAAGAGCTGCCCATGCCCCTACGCACCGCCCAGCTCATCTTCGCCTACACCAGCCCGCTAGACATCAAGTTCAGGATGGACGAAAAGCGCTTCGACGTAGACGGCGACTACAACGTCCGCTACGAAATCCTCAAAAAACGGATAGACAAAGCCACCACCAACCAAGGCCAACAGCGCCTCACCCTCGCCAACATGATCAGCATCGTTTACCTCAACGATAAAGACAAAGACGAGTACGCCGACTACCTAAGCTACCTCCAACAAGCTGGTTACATCGACGGAGAGGTGGAAGACCTCGTGCTTGACCCTTTGCAGTCGGTCAATGGCTTGCGGGCGTTGCGGTTTCGGGTTAGGGAGTAACTGTTTCTACCCGTCACATTTTCAATCATGTCCAAATGTAGTCATTATTAGGAGATTTGGACAAATTCATGTTTTTATAGAGCGGAGCCTAAAAACCTCCACTGCACCTGCGTCCGCGCCCAAAAAAGCAAAAGCCTCCACCGTTCTCGGAGAACGATGGAGGCTTTAAGTTTAAAGCGAAGTCTTTGAACCTTAGTCCAAGATCAGCTTACGTGCAGTAGTACCCTCATCAAGCTGCAGTTGCAGGATGTAAGCACCGCGTGGTAGGTTACCACGGTTGATGTACTTGGTAGTAGCGTCTACGTCGGTGAGGTTGATAACAACCCGGCCGTTGATGTCCATGAGGCGGATGGTACGGATGGGGTGGTTAGCTTCCGTCTGAACGGTGAAGCCTACGTTGGCGGGGTTCGGGAATACTTCTAGGCCGATGGAGCTGTTGGACAACAATTCTTCGGTAGATACAGGAATCAGCTCTTCGAGACCCATACCGATGTAAGCACGAGGTAGGAAGTGCGCCATGATGGTATCCATCACCAAGCGAGCACCCGCAGCATCGTATGCGTTAGGGTTCGTAAGGGCTTCGTTGTTGATAACGCCGGTAGCATCTACGTCTTGTTGGAAGGCAGCATTGAATGCAGCGATCTGCGCCCGTACAAGCGTAGAGTCGATCCAGTTGTAGCTTGCTCCTACAGCGCCAGTGGGGGTACGGGTATCGCCTACAGAAAGGGCGAACATATTGTCGTGGCTCAACTGAACAGCAGCTGGCTGGCCAAGTGGGCTCAGGTCAACAGTTTTTGTTTTGTGTACCTGTGTCGCAGCGTTTACAGCCGTGCTCAGTGCTCCGAATTTAGCGTCAAGCGGCACCACGTTAGCATCTGCGATAGCGTCATTGAGGCCAAGCATGTTGGCTTTTTCAACGATGTGTGCCGATCCGGAAACACCACCAACTACTAGGTCACCAGTAGTAGGCACGATTACCGGGCCAGTGCTAAAGGGTGCAAAGGGATCCGAAGGGCTGTGGTAGGCAAGCGTGATGGGTTCGCCTTCTGCGCCGGTCATCCAGTTAAGTGCGCCAAGTGCTCCATTACCGTTGACAGTCATAGCTACGTTAGAGCCGTAACCAACGTGGTTGGGGATGTTGGAAGTGCTGGTCATGGTAGCAGGATCAAAGAAGGCTGGTAGTGTACCCTGTGGGTCAGCATTTACGGCGATGTCTACATACGGCTGATCGTTTACGTCGTAAAAACGCTCTTCGTCCAGTACTTCCTGGACGTCGTCCAAGAAAGCGTGGGTTAGGGCAACATAACCACCAGTACCGAGCCCCCAGAAGACGACACGGTTGGTATCAATTCGCATTGGGTTTCCGTCTTCTACGACAGACTTGCGGAGGAAACGTGCGAGCGTGTGAGCATCCTGCCCACCACGGTAGGCAGCTTGAAGCAGGGTAGAAGTACGGACATCCTGAACCGTAGAAGCAGGAAGCCAGCCTGTACGGTACTCAGCTACCATACCAACGTACCCACGGGATACTACACGGTTAACGATTTCTACCGCAGCAGAATCTTTGAGGCTACCGTATGGGCCTTGGTTGAGGTACTGGATGAGGAAGTTGCCCGTAGGGAATACAACTACGAGTGGGCGAAGGCTATCACTATCGTCGCCTTCTGGTTCGTATACGTCGGCTTCCAACTGGTTAACAGCAGAAAGGAATACATCTACGTTTTGGCCGTAGGTAATTCGGGAAGACTCCCCTACCTCGAACATCGGGTCTAGGAAGCGGTTCTGTGCCTCTAGGCTCCCAACGAAGGTGAGGAGCGCAACGGCAATAAGGGTAAATTTAGTACGCATGTAATTTGAGTTGATTTAGCGAAATTAAAATAAAACAGGTTACTTTTTATTGAAACTGTAGGTAGCCGAAACGTAGGCCAAACGCCCGATACGCGGACCGCCGTACACTTGGAACACCTGGTTGTCCAGCAGGTTACTAGCACCTATTTTGAAAGTTGTGTTGATCTTTTTTGATGTGAAGTTTAGCTGAGCATCCAGCATTGCGTAGCTCTCAATCGGGCCAGTAAATTGTGGGCTGCCTTCAAAGATGAAGCTGTCTACCCACTTGTAGTTGATACCGAAACCGAAATCTCGAACCGGATTGCCGAACAAGGAAAGCGGTACGTTACGGCCTGAAATACCAACGTTGAACTTGTGTTCGGGCGTATTGAAGGCCGGAATGATCGGGTCATCCGTCTCCGTATTCAGACGATTCCAGCTGTAGTTGCCGTTCAGAGAGTAGTAGTCTCCAAAATAGAAGTTTGACCCGATGCTGAAACCTTGGGTAGTAACGATGTCGGTTGCGTTGGCCGCTACGCGGAAGGCTTGCACACCGGTGGGGGGAGAGTTTTCACGAACCTGCGCACGGATACCGAGGTTGAAGCCAATGAAATCGGTATAACGGCTGTAGTAGTAGGTCGCATCTAGGTAGAGTCGCTCCCCGACAGTAGTACGGGCACCAACCTCAAAGGTGCGGACTTTTTCTGGCTGGATGGCCGCAACGTCGAAGCGAACAATCGTATCTGCCCGCCCAGTGTTCAGGAAGTCTACTAGGCTCGGAACCGTAATCAGGTCATTTACGCCGTCGATGTTGCCCAAGAGTACGGCCCGGCCAACATTGTAGTTCAGGTACTGGTCGTTCAGGGTTGGGTTACGAATTGCGGAGCTGAAAGAGGCGCGGAGCGTCGTCTTCTGCGTAGGGTTGTAGACAATACTTGCTGCGGGGCTCAGCAATAGGTTGAAGTTCTGGTTCTTGTCTGCCCGTAAGCTAGCGGAGATTTTGTACTTATTGTTGACGTTCATCGTGCCGCCGCCATAGATGCCAAATTCCTGTGTGTCAATATTCCGGCCCATCGTGTCTAGCAAGATGGTTCCTTTGCTGTTGGGCGTATAGAGGCGATAGTTGGCACCAACAGCAAAATCAAGATTAGACGTTTCATTCGGCGTCCAGATGTTCTTGAATTGCTTTTCTCCGTGGAGATGAAACAGCGCACTACGGTCGAAAAAGCGTGTGCCGCCCTCCCCAATCAGGTTGCTCGTGATGCTGTCAAAAGCTTGTTGGAAACGCTCGGTACCTACTTCGTAGAAATCGGTCGTATTGGGCGAAGAAGATTGGGCACTTTGCGCGCGGTCCCGGGCTTCGTCATGGAAGCTAGGTAACAACTCAAGTACTTCGTCGCTCTCGTAGAAATCACGACGCAACTGGCGGAACTCCGCCACCGAGCAACGATCTGCTGCAGGGATGCTGGAATTACGGCAGTCTGGGAAACCTTCTAGCGCTTCCACTTGAGGCGTGATGAAAGTAGACCAGTAGTTGAAATAGTCTGTTCGCCAAGCGGCGTCGTCTTTGTGTGCGTTCTGCAGTTCCAGGGCCGTGAAGAAAGGGTCGTAGCTATCGCCAGCGTCTTCGTGGGTAGCATAAGCTCGCACGAAGAAGTCGTCGCGGTTTCTCAGTTCTAGGCGGTGCTGGAAGAACTGGATGTTGCGGAGGCTAAAGCGGTTGTCTCCTTGGTATACTGTTGTTCCTGTACTGTAGTTGCTTGCTATCAATAGCTCCGTGCTTTCGAGGCTTTTCTCGGGGTTGAGGCGGAAATGAAAAGCGACACCTGCTTTGAGGTTTTCGCTGTCGTAGTCTACCAAGTCTTCTTCGGCGTAGCCGGGGCGGCGAATTTCTCCGAGGCCGAGCACGGCGGAGAAGTCGGCACCGGAGTCCGCTTCGTCTCCGTAACGGTTTACGGCGTCGTAGCCGCCGGGGTTGCTGGCGGGGAGATCGGTTCCGAAAACGGGGTCGAAGTTGTCGGCGACCCAATCATCGGCGCGGAAGCCGAAGAGGTTAATTTTGTAGGCCATCCACTCGCGGCCGTCTTTATTTTTGAGGGCCTTAGCGTAGCGGAAGCCGCCCTCGAAGAGGTTGCGTTCGGCTACCTTCAGTTGTGCGGAAAAGCCTTGCTGTAGGAAAGGGTCTTTGGTTTCCATGGCAATTACGCCGTTGAAGGCGTTGGGGCCGTAGAAAGCGGAAGAGGCTCCCACGATGAGGTTCACCCGGTTTACATCCAGTTCAGAGGCCCCGAGGAAGTTGCCCAAAGAGAAGTTGAGGCCAGGGCTCTGGTTGTCTACCCCATCAATAATCTGGAGAGAGCGAACGGGGTTGGTAGAGTTGAAGCCGCGCGTATTCACGATTTTGAACCCAAGGCTGGCCGAGGTAAGGTCTACATCTTTCAGGCTACCGAGGCCATCATAAAAGTTGGCGGCGGGGGTTTCCTTGATGGCAATCGCGTCTAGGCTCTCCATCGTGAGGGCAGACTGGCGTTGCTTATCGCTGATGCGTTGGCCCGTAACGACTACTTCCTCGAAGGTCGTTCCGTCGTCGGAGCCAAGGCTGATTTTCAGGTTTTGGTCCAAGGAAGTCACTTCAATTTCCTTAGTGGCGTAGCCTAGGTAAGAGAACTGAAGGATAGTTGGCAGACCAGAGACGGTAAGCTCCCAGCTTCCATCAATATCGGTGACGGTACCGGTAGTGGTACCCTTAGCGAGTACGCTAGCACCAATGAGCGTTTCTCCGTTATCGTCGTCAGAAACGACTCCTTTAAGGGTGACTTGACCCGTTAGAGCCGCACAGAAGAAAACGCACAATAAGGTGAGTAGATTAGTAGATAGCCGCATAAACTTTCTTAAAGCATGATCGAACGTACCGGAAGGTAATACCTAACGGGGCTGCAATTTAGTGAAAATTCGCTGGAGAGTATCAAGCCCGCCTTTTTTAAGACAAAACTTTTGCTACGAGGCTTTAGTTTCCACAGAATTATAGGAGGCTTAGCCCCGTATTATCCCCTTGTTTCACAGCAGTTAAGAAGGGAACGAACCGGAGCACGAAAAAGCTGCAAGCAGAATGGCTTGGTTCGGTATTTTTCTTTCAGAGAATATGGATACCGCAGGGCATTTGGGCGCGGCCGCAGGTGCAAAGTAACGGTTTTGGGAGCAGTGTAGAAAGTTCGTTTTCTAGAAATTATAGTTCAAGCCCGAACGAATTTCAAATGGGCTATCACCAATTCTATCCGCGCCCGAGAGGCGAAAGAGTAGCAATATTTCAAAACCTGCCGCACCGATACCGCCGCCTTGGCTGAGGCCTCCGCCCAGAAATGGGATGGCCCTCGTAACGCCGTCCAACTCTCCTGTTTGGAAGTTGCGTTGGCGCTCGTTCATCAAACTGTACTCAGCGTGGGCAAAGAACTGGCCAAGTATTTTAGCTCGCGCAAACGCGCCAGCAGACCAGGTGACAAACTTTTCCGTTTCATCCCCAACGTTGGTCGCAAATTTGAAACTGTTGTAAGCAATACTGCCCCGTGGGCCTACACTAACGATGTTGTTGATCTTGTACCCAACAATTGGAGAAAGGCCGATCTGAAAAAAACTTTGGTTGTTGCCCGCTTGAAAGCCCAATTGCGCCCCAGCCCCAAACCATAGGTTGCTCCCGAAGGAATCTCCCCGCTGAACTCGGTCGCGGTCGTTGTCGGAGTTGTAGTAATCAAGGTCGTCTTTGGCTTGTTCTTCCGTATTCCCGCTTTGGGCGCAAGCGGCAAAAGAAAGCATAGAGAGTAGAAGCAGGAGAAAAGATTGCTTAATCATAACTGGTTTGTTGTTGCTTAGGAATCGCTAAGGTAACGGTAATTCTTAGGCGGTGTTTTTTACTTAAGATTTTGGTAAGATAAATTTGTCCGGAACCAACAAGGCCGTTTCATATTAGCCCAAAGCCCTAACTTAGCCAAATGACCGACAAACAAAAGACGGGGCAAATCGGGGAAGCGTTGGCCAAAGATTACCTCGAAGCCTCCGGCCTAGAGATCGTAGCCTCCGGCTACCGCTACAAACGGGTCGAGCTAGACCTCATCGCTCGCCACGAAGACGGGTGCCTCATCTTCGTAGAAGTCAAAACCCGCCGAGGGCTAAAATGGGGCCACCCCTCTGGGGCGGTTACGCCCGCCAAAGAACGCAATATGGCGCGCGCCGCCTCAGCCTATATGCGGGAGGTTGACCACCAGTGGGAAGTCCGGTTTGATGTGGTAGCGATCTTGCTGCACAAGGATGGATCGCATACGTTGGAGCATATTCGGGATGCGTTTTTTCCGGGGCTGTTTTAATATGTAGAACACAGAGTTCACATATAGTACAGAGAACACAAAGAGCACATAGAACACAGAGGACACATAGAGCACAGAGAACAATCTCTAGGGGGCAGGGTGGTACCTAAATCAAGTGCCGATTACAATTGAAAAGTGTTCCTCAAAGAAAATTCACCACAAACTCGCATAAACTTCGTTCACTGTAATCTTCTTCCCTTCGGAGACTATGTTTTGGCAATTAAAGTTGACGACTGGTCTGCCCTAAACCACTCCCCGCCGTTTCAACTCCAAATACGCATTAATAACCTCCCCAGAAAGCTCCTCCGGCCGAGTAAGCACCACCTTAATCCCATTCTGCCGCAAACGCGCCGCCATAAGCTCCTTCTGCTGCAAAAAATTGCGCGCAGTAGACTTCAGGTAAACATCTTCCACCTCCTGCACCCCATCATCTAGTAGCTCCGCAATCTCTGTGTTCTCGAACAAAACGACCACCAGCTGGTGAGACCGGGCTGTGCGGCGAAGCGCAGGCAATACGCGGTCTAGGGCGTAGTTGCTCTCAAAGTTGGTAAATAAAATCATCAGGCTACGGCCACCGAGAAGTTTCCGACCAGCATAATAAAGCAGGTCATAATTAGACTCTACCTGCTGGTCTTGCTGGCGGTAGAGCGACTCCATGATGCGGCGCAGGTGGTCGGGTTTCGCGTCGGCGGGGAGGACGGTGCCGAGCTTGTCGGAAAACGTCAGTAGGCCCGCCCGGTCTTCTTTGGTGAGGATGACGTTGCTGAGCGCAAGCGTAGCGTTGATGGCATAGTCCAACAAGCTGAGGCCGTTGAAGGGCATCAGCATCGTCCGGCCTTTATCAATACAGCAGTAGATGCGCTGGGCGCGCTCGTCTTCGTACTGGTTTACCATCAGGGCGTTGCGTCGGCCGGTCGCTTTCCAGTTGATGCTGCGGTAGTCGTCTCCCAAAACGTACTCCTTAATTTGGTCAAACTCGTAGCTTTTGGCTAGGCGGCGCAAGCGCTTTCGGCCAGCGGCCGGAACGGTAGTTTTGGCCTTGAGCGTAAACTGCTGCATCTGGAGGATGCTGGGGTAGACCGGCACGGTGGTTTGGGCAGGGATTTCCAAGCGGCGCTCGGCCAGTTTCCAGGCGGTAGTGAGAAAAAGGTTGATGTTGCCGAAGTCGTACTCCCCTCTCGTCATCGGCCGGATGGTGTAGGTGAGTTCTCGGTCGGAGTCTGCGGGCAAGTCGAAGGCAATCTGGTGGTCGCGGATTTGGAGATCGGCCGGGAGCTCATCGGTCAGGACGACGTTCACCGCTTCCGTTCCGGTGTTGTGGACTTCGACGCGGATGTTCATCTCGTCGCTAAGGGAAAGGACTTTGGGCACTCTCCGCTCCGCAGAGATGTGTTCCGTAACCTGGTATACCCGCCAAGCATCGTAGGCCAGCAAACCAAAGATGGCGACCAAGCCGACTATTGCGAGGTAGTACAGTCCCGTCCAGTAAAAACCTACCGCAGAAAGTACCACTACCGCCCCCAAACCCATGAAAAAACGGTTGCCGAGGTGAAGGTAACGAAGGTGGTTGTAGACCGAGTTTTGCCCGTCGCGGTAGTTCAGGTACAGCCCCACGCCAACCATCGCCAACACAACCACAATAGCCAAACTCGGACCAAACCGAATAGCGTTGATAAGCAGGCGGCCAATGATGACTGTAGCCATCAAACCCGCAATGATCCATTTCAGGATGCGGGTTTTGTCGGTGGGCTGGTTTGGGGTAGTGTCTTCCATTTGAGAAGGCAAGATAGTAATGTAGTAGTGTAGTTCGGTAGTAATGTAGTCTGACACCTCGAACTACCACACGACCACCTTGCGGGAAGCAACGCCGCCCGCCCCCGTTAGGCGAACAATGTAGACACCCGGAACGTAGTTTTCAACCTCCCATTGCACCTGCGTGCGCGCCGCCAAAGCTTCTTTGCGCAACACACGGCCCGTTACGTCTAGCAACGAAATCTCTGTTGCAGCTCCTGCTGGCCAACCGCTGACCGTGATGAAGGAGGAAGTAGGATTGGGCGCGGCCGAAAAGGCAAACGAGGGTTGAGGAGCAGGGAACAGCGCCGTTGTCGCGTCTGGGTTTAGGTTGGTGCGAAAGAA
>CALEDI010000024.1 GCA_937949535.1 uncultured Lewinella sp.
AAACTCGCCAGTCGAATTCTTTTTTGTCACTGCTTTAAAGGAATAATTTGGTTATTAGAACCAGTGTTTGTCTCTTGATAAGATTGACGCTAATTCTACAACAAAAAAGTTCGCCTGTCGAGTTTGGAGAACTACACCCGAGGTGTGAAACGGCGTTCGTGTAAACTTATGTATATCCCGTAGGCCAAAGGCACTCAACCCAAAGTAGACGCACCCACCAAAACTTGCAAGTCTCGCATCTTAGGTCTACATTTGTAGAACAAAGACTACAAACATAGACTATGCCGTTGTCCAATACCGAAGAACAATTGATGAAATACCTCTGGGAGCTAGAGCCTTGCTACATGAAGGATTTGCTGGAAGCCTTACCGGAGCCCAAGCCCGCCAAAACAACCGTTGCCACCCTCATCCGCCGGATGACGGACAAAGGAATGGTTGGTTTTGAGCTGCGGGGCAACAGCCGAGAATACCGCGCTTTGGTGAGCAAGCAAGCTTACTTCGGTAAGCAGGTGAAGGGAATGATCACCGACTTCTTTGCCGGCTCCCCCACCGAATTTGCGTCCCTCTTTACTGACGGGGCCGAACTGACGCGCGCGCAACTAGAAGAACTCCAGCAAATGATTGATGGCCAACTAAAGAATAAGAAATGATCTGGCTGAGCTACCTACTAAAAACAATACTGATTCAACTGATCGCCTTCGGGGGCTATAAGTTGTTGCTAGACCAAGAGCCGCTTGGCCACTGGAAACGGGCGTATTTGTTGGGGAGTTTGTTGTTGTCGCTCACGATTCCTGTACTGACTGTACCCCAGTTGTTTGTAAGGAATACCAATGTATTCATTCAGGAAGATGGAGCTGACTTTTACAACTCCTCGGGAGATGGGGCTGCCGGAATCGTAGATGCCTTGGTTGCTGCGGAGACATACTCCCTTAGCGATGTACTGTGGGGACTAGTGATCGGTTTTTACGCTTTAGGGGTATTGGTTTACCTCATCCGGATGCTGAAGGCGCTTTGGTCGGTTCGTCGGCGCTTTATGAGGGGCGTTGCCGTCGAAGAAGTGGCCTCCGATGTTTGGCTCGTTGGGCTGAAGGAACAGGTAGCGACGCATACTTTTTTATGCTGGATATTCTACGACGTATCCGCTCCGCCCTCGAAGGAAGTGATCGCCCACGAACGCGCGCACGCCAGCCAGTGGCATACGCTAGACCGGCTTTTCGTTGGCCTGCTGCGCGTGGTTTTCTGGTTCAACCCACTGCTGCGCTACTACGAGCGCGCCATCCGGATCAACCATGAATTGCTTGCTGACCAAGCGGTACTTCGTCAAGGTGTCAGCCCAACCTTTTACCAACAACAATTACTCAATGCCCTACGCCGCCCGGCTTCGCCCGCGCTCAGCAGCGGGGTAGACTTTTACTTAACCAAAAAACGATTTAAGATGATGAATCTTTCCATGACCAAGCGCCCCGGTACGCTGGTGAAACTAAGCTCGGCACTACTGCTTTGGGCCGTCCTGTTGTTCAGTTTTGCGCAAACCGCAAACGCGCAAAACACGCCCTCCGATGCGCCCGAAACGAGCCTGCGACAATTGGAGAAGGCCATTCCTACGGCAAAGCAACTCCGTGCCTGGCAAGCTAACAAAGACAACCACATTCACATTGATCACCTCTTGGTAGAGGCGTCTACGCTCGAAGATTACCAGTCGGAAGATTTCAGCCAATACTACGTGTTGAAAGCACCGGAAGGGTCCGGAGATGACGGCCTACACGTCTTCCTTTTTACAGTAGAAAAGTACCCATGGCCTAATGTGCCGCCGCCGCCGCCGCCCTTTCCACCAATGTCTCCCGAAGCAGCTCCCGTAGCTCCTCCCGCTCCTCCCGCGCGCCCTGCCCAGCCAAGTGCTGCTCCTCCCGCTCCGCCTGCGCCCCCCGCTCCGCCTTCGGCCCTAGGGCTGGCCCCACCGCCTCCACCGCCCGCCCCTCCGGTACCGATAAAAGGTAGCCCCAGCAGCGAACAGATTGAAGTTTGGCAAGATGCAACTGAATACGGCGTCTGGCTAGATGGGAAACGTATCAAAAACGAAGACCTCAAAAATATTTCACCCTCCGATATACATTACTACGCAACGAGCACCTTAATGCCCAACGCTGTAGATTATGGGAAGTATAAAGTTCAGCTTTCCTTGTTTACGGAGGAATACGCGAAGAAGGTACTGGTATGGAAAAAACGGCAGTAAATACTAAGTATTGAGTAACTACTTGCTGCGCACGCAAAGGCTATAACCAAGCGTCTACAAGCTCGATAAGTTCGTCAAGCTTGAGCCCCCCTAAAAAACCTGCAACACGCTCCGCTCCTGCGGATTTGCTGAGCTTCGTGCCGTCTGCGCCCACAAGTAAAGGGTGGTGCAGAAAACGGACCCGCTCAAACAAATCTCCGTAGCCCATGAGCCGAGACAGCACCGCCTGCGCCGCCGTACTAGGGAGCAAGTCTTGCCCCCGCCCGATGGTGTTGATGCCGAACAGCACATCGTCTACCACGCAAGCGGGCTGGTAACTGGGGCGGCCATCTTTTTTGCGGACGACGAAGTCGGGCATCGCATCGTGTAGGTTGATGGAGAAAGGCTCGGCCTGAACAATATCGGGTATACTTACTACGGGAAGGTCGCGGGTGTTGATGCGCCAAGCGACCTTCTCTGCGTCTGGGGAGACCCGGCCCTGTAGGCAACCGTGTTGATGGCTTCCTTGGGCCAGCTCTTTACGAGAGCAAGGGCAGGCGAAGAGTAGGCCGGAGGAGCGGAGCCGATCGAGCGCTTCCTGGTAGTCCTTCATCCGGTGTTCTTGGCTCCAGGAGGAGTGGAAGTCTTGGGCGGAGCTTGGCCCGTCGGTGACGGTGATGCCGAGCAGATCGACGACGCGGAAGATGTCTTCGAGGTATTCCGCGCGGAAGCGGGCGCGGTCTAGGTCGTCGATCCTTAGCCAGACACGGCCGGTTTCACCGGCCAGCTTCGCGTTGAGGAGGAAGTTGGCAGCGTTGCCCCGGTGGAGGTAGCCGGAGGGGGTGGGGGCTAAGCGCGTGACGGTATTTGAGGATTGGGGCTTGATGGTTGGTGGGGTGGGTTTGGAGAGAGGGCTAAGATAGGTTCGCCCAACTCGCCAGTCGAATTCTTTTTTGTCACTGCTTTAAAGGAATAATTTGGTTATTAGAACCAGTGTTTGTCTCTTGATAAGATCGCCGCTAATTCTACAACAAAAAAGTTCGCCTGTCGAGTTTGGAGCTACATCCGAGGTGTGAACGGCGTTCATGTAAACTTATGAATATCCTGTAGGTTGGAAGGCCTCGATCAGCCCATCGCGATTCGGGCGTTCTATTATCGCCGCAGGCAAGCCCCTCCGCCCCGTTCCGTAAACCGAGCGACACGAGACAAACGAAAGCTCCTGTTGGGGGCGTTATGTGGTCGTCTTTCATCATCATCCGAATATTTTGAGTATGAACCGTGGTTTGCTAACCCTGCTTTTCCTGTCCTTTCTTTGCACCTGCGTCCGCGCCCAACAACCCGATTATGGTAACGTGAACAAAGGCCCCGCCACAACCCTCGGCCTAGACGATGCCGCGCTGCTAGACCAAATGATGTTCTACATCCCCGGGGTGGGCAGCAAGAGCCGAGAGGAACTGGTGCGGCAGAACATCAAGAGCTACATGATGCCGATTCGGCAATCCCCCAGCCCACAAATGGAATGGGCCTACGCCCTGTCTGGCGCGGTGGAGTTTTACCAAAACCTCAACAACAACTACAAAGACAACCTCAGCCCCGATTACCTGACCCTGAACCTCGCCGCCCAAGGCAAACGCCCCGTGATGGAAGACGGGCTCCGCTTTTTGGTAGAACAAGGCACCGTTTCGGCCGCCATCGTACCCTACGGCAGTACGACAATCCCGACGGCGGTCTACTCCGTACCAAAGTATACCATCTCCAACTTCGGCTACCTTTTCCGACCCGAAACCCGGCCCCGAAACCGCGTTTTCGAAACCCGAAAGGCCCTCAGCCGGGGCAACCCCGTCATCGTTGAGCTTAGTACCGACGGCAGTTTCGTTAACCTGAGCAGCAACCAATACAGCACCGATGTGCCCTCCGGAGAAACGCACTACCTCACCGTAGTTGGCTACGACGGAAACACCAACACCTTCGAGTTGCGCGGTATTTTTGGTCGTCACTGGGCCGATGCGGGCTACGTCCGGATCAGCTACGACGACTTTGGGCGGTTGGCGAAGACGGGCTTTGTACTGATTCCTAGACCGTGAGGGAAGGGGGCAGGATTTAGCGTTCAGCAATCAGGGTTCAGACTATTCCTATAACAGCGGTAGCCTGAACCCTGAATGCTGAACGCTATTCCCTACTTCTTAAACCCCTCAGCCACTCCCGCAATAATATCGCAAGCCTCATGAAGCTGCGCCTCGGTGATGACGAGCGGCGGCGCGAAGCGGATGATGTTTCCGTGAGTCGGTTTGGCGAGTAGGCCACCTTCGGCCATCTTGACGCAGAAATTCCAGGCGGTTTTGCTCGTCTCGCTGTCGTTGATGATGACGGCGTTGAGGAGGCCTTTGCCGCGCACCTTCGTGAAGAGGTCTGGGTACTTATCTACCAATTCCTGCATGCGGGCGCGGAAGATTTTGCCGAGGTGGCGTGCGTTTTGGGTCAGTTTTTCGTCTACGATTACCTCCAGTGCTTCTTGGGCGACGGCGCAGGCGACGGGGTTGCCGCCGAAGGTGCTGCCGTGCTGGCCGGGTTTGATGACGTTCATCACGGCGTCATCGGCCAAGACGGCGGAGACGGGGTACGTGCCGCCGCTGAGGGCCTTGCCGAGGATGAGGATGTCTGGGCGCAGGTAGGTGGCGGGTTGGCGTTCGCAGTGCCCGGCGCAGGAGCAATCTCCACAGATGCGGAGCAGGCCGCCGGTGCGGCCGATGCCGGTCTGGATTTCGTCGGCGATGAAGAGCACATTGTGCTCGGCGCAGGCGTCGCGGATGGCGGCGAGATAGCCCGCAGGCGGTACGAAAACGCCCGCTTCGCCCTGGATGGGTTCTACCAAAACACCGGCGATGGTGCTGGGGTCGTTGGCAATCGCGGCGCGCATCGCGTCGGCGTCGCCGTAGGGGATGCTCTCGAAACCGGGCGTGTAGGGCCCGAAGTTGCCCTTCGCGTCGGGGTCGGAGCTGAAGGAGATGATCGTGGTGGTACGGCCGTGAAAATTCTGGCCGCAGACGATGATGCGGGCCTGATCGGTCGGGATGCCCTTCACCTCGTAGCCCCATTTTCGGCAGAGCTTGATGGCGGTTTCTACGGCTTCCGCGCCGGTGTTCATGGGCAGCACCTTATCGAACTTGAAGTAGTTGGTGAGGTACTTTTCGTACTCGCCCAGTTGGTCGTTGTGGAAGGCGCGGCTGGTGAGGGTGAGCTTGCGGCTCTGCTCCACCATCACGTCGATGATGCGCGGGTGGCAGTGGCCTTGGTTTACGGCCGAGTAGGCGCTGAGGAAATCGAAATATTGCTTGCCTTCCACATCCCAGACGTGGCAGCCCTTGCCTTCGCTCAGCACTACGGGCAGCGGGTGGTAGTTGTGGGCGCCGTGCTTGTCTTCGAGCGCAATATGGTAAGCAGGAGAGGTGGTGGTATTGTTCTTGGTCATGGTTTGGCTTGGTTGGCTGCAAATATACGGGCGCGGCCGCAGGTGCTGGGAGGGTTTTTTGAGGCTTGTTGTGGCAAACGTATAAAACCAACTCTTCAAGGGCTAGTGGCTTGCTGTACCGGCGATGGTTACCTGTGACCCCTTGGTTTCTTCGGTCGTTCTCGGCCTTCATCGTCGGCCCCCAAACTCGCCAGTCGAGCACGAAGTACTGCGAAGCACATCCTTTTTTGTCGCTGCTTTGGGGGAGAAGTTTGGTTCTCAAAAGCAGTGTTTATCTCTCGATAAGATCGAAGCTAATTCTATAACAAAAAAGTTCGCCTGCCGAGTTTGGGGAGCTAACCAGAGCAAACCGAGTTTACAATCCTCCACTTTTCCTTGCCGTGGTGCTGGCCCACTAGTCACGCCGAACGCCCACTAGTAGTAGGGTGTGTAATCTGTAGTGTATTGTCTCCGCGCGCAAACCCCCTCCCCAAACCCCTCCCCACGGGGGGAGGGGCTTATAAAAACGCTGCGCGTTTTGATGATAGTCGGCGGACTAATTTATAAGCAGACTACACACCCTACCACTAGTAGTGGCTTCTCACGCAAAAGAATGTTTGCGGCCGCTGGCCTTCTCTTAAAACCGATCTCGGCCATGCCGAAACACCACCGGTACCTCAATGTAAGAAGCGACCTTTTCCCCTTTTATCGTTCCTGGTTTAAACGTCGGCAGATCCTTCGTCACTCGAACGGCCTCCGAGACGAGGTCTTTTTCAGAGAGGGACCATTTCTTTGGCGCATCCAGTACACGCCATTGTTTCTTTTTTAGGATGAACGATTTGGCCGAGCCCAAGGAGACGTCTTGTGTTTCCACTTTAGCCCCGTCGTCATCGATCATCATTACGGCCTGTTCTCGGTAGAGGGTGGCGCTGTCCATCACAAAGACACCGCTAGTGTCAACGATGCCGTAAACGATGATTTTTCCGCCAACCCTATTGGTCATGGCGGTGCGGGGGAAACGAATGTTTTTGTAGACCGCGTGGGCTAGGCGGGCTGAAGGGCCCGATGGGCGGCCCTTCGGTATTTTTACCGCTGCGGCAGGGATGGCGGGCTTTGTAGTGAGGCTATCTGGCGGGTAAACGACCGTTTGCGCGTGAACGTGTAGACCACAAATTAAGAATGCTAGGACGATGAATGTGAATTTCATAGGGCAGGTTTTATTCATAGAACGAAGATAAGAGAATGTTTAGAACGGGTTTGTTTACGTAGAGAGCTACAACAGCCTTCGCTTGATCCCTTAAGTTTTAAACAAAGTGACTTTTTCCCGCACTCACCGTCTAAAAAATGTATTCAGATTTAAACTACTCTATATTTAAATTGCCAGGCTTACCGTTCGTTCGGTGAGGCCTGGTTTTTTGTTTTTATAGATTGGTTTAAGCCTCTATCTAATTACAAACATTAAAGCTAAGTGTATGGGAGATGAAGTTGCACGCTACCTACCTCCCATGGTATTCTAAATCGAATAAAAAGTTTTCCCGACCTTGCCCCCCAATCCACATTCACCCGCCAAGGAGAAAGAATGTTACGGGGCGCTTCAAGGTCCGTTCGCAAACCCTCTCCCCAGCCCATTCTGGTCAGATGTTAAAAACCTCCCTAATCATCCTAGCTGTTCTGGTCATCCTACTGGTTGCAGCCGTTTTTCTGGCAGCAACCTACGTGCTGCCCTACACGATCATCCAGCCGGGACGGAAGGGAAGAAACACTACACCTACGGAATACGGATTGGCGTACGAGCAGTTCAAATTTGGGGTGGATGACGGCATTGAGTTGGATGCCTTCTACGTGCCCGCTACCGGCACGGCCCGCGCCAACCTCATCATGCTGCACGGCGTAGGGAGCTGCAAAGAAGTCTACCTAGAATACGTAGCCGCACTTGCCCAAACGGGCTACAACGTCATGCTCTGGGACCAACGCGCCCACGGTAAATCTGGTGGAAAATTCCTCACCTACGGCTACTACGAGAAATACGACGTTAGCAAAGCCATAGACTGGTTGGAGGCAAAAAGTGCTGACTTACCGACCGGCATCTACGGCAACTCGATGGGCGGAGCCATCGCGATCCAGAGTTTGGCCGGCAACCCCGGCCTCCGTTTCGGCCTCATCGAGAGTACCTTCACCGACCTGCCCGCCGTCACGAACGCCTATGGCCGCCGGATGAGCGGCTTGCCGATTCCCCGTTTTTTGACGGACTACGTCTTGCGTTGCGCCGGAAAAATTGCCGATTTCAACCCCTTCTCCGTTCGCCCCATCGATGCGGCAAAAAAGGTCACCCAACCCATCATGCACATCCACGGAGACGCCGATGCCAACATCAACATCGCCCACGCCCACGCCTTGTTCGAGAACTACGCCAGCACCGACAAGACGCTGTACGTTGTTGAAAACGGCGACCACGCTGACCTGTGGGAGAAAGGAGGAGAAGGCTATCGGAAAGTCTGGTTTGGCTTTCTAGAACGGGAGGATTTTTAGGGCGACGGGGCGCAGGTGCATAGCGGGGATAAGTGGACGCTCTCGGGGCCAAACACCCCACCAATTGCCCTGAAAGGGCACCATATCTAGCGATGGGTTGACCTACGCCTTCGGCGTCGGTCAGCCCTTCGCAGGTTGCAGGTTGCAAGTTGCAGGTCACCCACAAAGTGCCCTGAAAGGGTACCATGTCTAGCGATGGGTTGATCTACGCCGAAGGCGTAGGTCAGTCCTTCGCAGGTTGCAGGTTGCAGGTTGCAGGTCACCCACCAATTGCCCTGAAAGGGCACCATATCTAGCGATGGGTTGATCTACGCCGAAGGCGTAGGTCAGCCCATCGCGCCCATCGCGTCGTCGCATCGTCGCGCCATCCCGGAATCGGGTTATCGCGTCATCGCGTCATTCCCCAACCGCCCCAACCGCCCAAATCGCGAAGGGCTGAACGTTGCCTATCGGCAAGCGATTTATCTCCTATTTTGGCCTTCCACCACCTACGCAAAAAGATTGCGCACTACCCCCTACATCTTTGGACCGTTCAACGGAACAACTGACTTAGATTAAATGTAAAGCCCGGAAGGCGGCAGTATTTCACGGATACTAAAAGCCGCCAACCGGTCTACTTTACCGGAATGAAATAATTTTCACTAGAATGAAACTTATTGATCTGGTGAAAGCATTAACCATCCCGTCAGCAAGAAATTTTCCGGATAGTCATGTGTGGGCGCTACTTCGCTATTACCGATTATCCATCGCCTATCAAGTTTCCTTCCGGAAAAGAACTTACACAGCAGCCAGGAGTAGGAGTTACTTCGCATCCAATAAGCTGGAAAGGATTATTAATCCCCCGGCTCTGAACGCCCTCGGGCAATCTCCTCCCATTTTCTCTGTGTATTCTATTTAAAAAAATCAGCTTATAAGGATGGTAGTCCTTTGAGCTTACTTCTTACGCGGCAGTGAGGAGCAGGAGTTACTTCGTTTACAACCGGAAGGGATAGTGATCCGCCGGCAGAAAGCCCTCGGGCAATCTCCTCCCGTTTTCTCCGTGTATTTTTTATAAAAGGTAAACACCCAAAACCAACACCCTTTTTCGTCCTACCAGTTGTGGTAGGCACTCACTTAAAACCCTAAAAATATGTCTCGTTTCAACGTTTTCTCTAAGGCTAAGTCTGCCCCCGACACCGTAAACCGTGCGGGAGGCGAAGCCTACCGCGCTTCGGCGGAGTACCGCTTGGCTTCGCTGATGCTGACCAGCTTCGTGACCAACCAGTTCTACCGCGACGCCAACGGCGCCCTAAACGAACTGGCGGACCTGATTGAAAAGGTCGAGCCCGGCTTCGCGGCCCGCGCCGCCGTCTACGCCCGCAAGGTGTACGGCATGCGGACCATCACCCACGCCGCTGCGGCCTTGCTGAGCAAGCGCCTTTCTGGTCACCCAGATGCTAAGGCGTTCTACAACCAGATCGTTGTTCGCCCAGACGACATGCTGGAAATCCGGGCTGCCCAAAAGCAACTGGACCAAAGCAAGCTCACCAACGGAATGAAGAAAGGCTTCGCTGCCGCTTTTGACCGTTTCGATGGTTACCAGATCGCGAAGTACCGCGCCAGCAATAAGGACATCAAACTGGTTGACATGGTCAACCTCGTCCACCCGGTCCCAACCCAGCGCAACGCTGCGGCCCTCCAGGCCTTGGTAGATGGAACCCTCACCAACACCGAAACTTGGGAGGCCAAGCTGAGTGCCGCCGGTACTGCCGCTACTTCTGCCGAAGACAAGGCCGACCGAAAGGCCAACGCTTGGGCAGACCTGCTGCGCGAGAACAAACTGGGCTACTTCGCACTGTTGCGCAACCTGCGCAACATCTTGGCCCAAGCGCCAGACCTCGTCTCGCTTGCCTGCGAGCAACTCGTTGATGAGCGCCGCCTGCGCGGAAGCAAGGTATTGCCCTTCCGCCTCCTGACGGCCTACAAGCAGTTCCCCGGCGCAGACAAGAACGAACGCAAGGTGCTCGATGCGCTGGAGCGCGCCGCCGACCTAGCCTGTGCCAACCTGCCGCAACTAGACAACACCCTCGTGGTGGTAGATAACAGCGGCTCGATGGCTTGCGCCGTCGCTGGGTCTCAGCACGCGAAGTGTAACGAAACCGGCGCGCTCTTCGGCTTCGCGCTGGCGAAGCGCAGCGGTGCCGACCTCATGGAGTTCGGTACCAGCGCCCGCATGATCCCGTACCGCAACAGCCAAACCGCGCTGGGCTTCGCGATGAACTTCGAGAAGAACAATAAGGTTGGGCACGGTACCGACTTCAAGGCCATCTTCGACGCCGCGAAGCGCAAGTACGACCGCATCGTGATCTTCTCCGACATGCAAGGTTGGTTGGGCTACAACTGCCCCAAGGACGCCTTCAAGCAATACAAGCACCGAACCGGCGCTGACCCGTTCATCTACTCTGTCGACTTGGCGGGCTACGGCTCGCTCCAGTTTCCGGAGCGCAAGGTCGCTACCTTGGCTGGCTTCAGCGAGAAGGTGTTCGAGACCATGGCGCTGGCGGAGACTGACCCGCAGGCTTTGATTGAGTTGGTTCGGGGAGTGGAGCTTTAGGTGGGGCTAAAAGGCAGGTACGGCCCCACGCTGCAACGAAAACGTGGGGACAGACCCCACGTTACGGGAAGCGGCCCTAAGTGTCTAGATCGACCAGAGATCATCAGGTCGTCGGTGGTAATTCCGCCGGCGGCCTTTTTGTTGCCCCCCCTCCAAACAATTCATCCCTATATTAGCCGGTGAAAAACCAAACCACCCCAAATGAGACCATCCTTTCTACCTCTGTTCCCTAGAACCTTCTTTTGCACCTGCGTCCGCGCCCTTACTAAAGGAATAGACAAAAGAACGAAAGGTATCGCCCTCGTTCTCCCTTTACTCCTGTTCGCCCTTACGCCCTTACTCCGCGCCCAAACCAGCAACAGTGAAGAGGACCGCCCCCTGACCTACTACCTACCCGACCTCAGCTACGACCCCGCCATCACGACCCCCGAAGAGTTTCTCGGCTGGCAGGTAGGCGACTGGCACGTGAGCCACGATTTGCAGCAAGCCTACATGCGCCTGCTCGCGAGCCAAAGCGACCGGATGACACTGGAAGAAATAGGCCGGACTTACGAAGACCGCCCGCTGCTGAACCTCATCGTGACCAGCCCCGAAAACAGCAGCCGGCTGGAAGAAATGCGGGAAATGCACGAAAAATGGAACACGAAAGGCGGCGGAATGAAAGCCGGTGACCTCCGCAAAGTACCGGCCATATTGTACCAAGGTTTCAGCATCCACGGCAACGAACCGAGTGGCGGCAACGCCGCCGTGATGGTCGCCTACTACCTCGCCGCCGCGCCGTACAGCGAGCTGAAAAGCCTGCTCGACAACAACATCATCCTCTTCGATCCCTGCTACAACCCCGACGGTTTTAACCGCTTTGCGAGCTGGGCGAACAGCCATAAAAACAAGGTCATGACCTCCGACGGGAACGACCGCGAGTACAACGAAGCCTACCCGCGCGGCCGCACCAACCACTACTGGTTTGACCTCAACCGCGACTGGCTGCCCGTGCAGCACCCCGAGAGCCGCGCCCGCATCAAACAGTTCCACGAGTGGCAGCCCAACGTACTGACCGACCACCACGAAATGGGCAAAGACGCTACCTTCTTCTTCATGCCCGGAGAGCCAACGCGCATCCACCCCATGACGCCGAAGGTAAACCAAGACCTGACCGCTAAAATCGGTAAATTTCACGCTGCTGCGCTCGACGAAATTGGCTCGCTTTACTACTCCGGCGAAGGCTACGACGACTTCTACTACGGCAAGGGGTCTACCTACCCAGACATCAACGGCTGCGTCGGTATTCTCTTCGAGCAGGCCAGTTCGCGCGGCCATTTGCAGGAGACCGAAAACGGGCTAATGAGCTTTCCCTTCACGGTCCGCAACCAAGTAGCGACGGCCCTCAGTACACACAAAGCCTTCGCCAATTTGCGCGACGACTTGCTCACGTACCAGCGTGAATTCAACCTCAACGGCGTTTCTACCGGTGGCTACATCGTGGATTCCGACGGCGACGCGGGCCGCGCCCGCGAACTCATGCAACTCATTGAGCGGCACGACGTGACGATCAAGAAGAAGGGCGACGGCGCGCAGGTGCAATACTGGGTTGAAGAAACACCGTTTACCACCGCCGTATTTGAGCCCATCCTAGAGTTTGAAGACAGCCTCTTCTACGACGTCTCCACTTTCGTCCTCCCCATGGCCTTCAACCTCCCCGCTAAGCGCGTTGCTGCCATGCCTTCCGGAAAATGGGCCGACTTCGACGGCTCCGCAACGATGAAAACCGCCCCAACGGCGATGGCAGACTACGCCTACCTCCTCGACCCCGACGATTACTACTCGCCCAAGGCCATCTACCAACTCCTCGATGCGGGCGTGAACGTGAAGGTCTCCGATAAGGCTTTCACCATCAACGGCAAAACCTTTGCCCCTGGCACCGCGATGATCCCCGTCGAGAACAACCA
>CALEDI010000025.1 GCA_937949535.1 uncultured Lewinella sp.
GTCAGCGATGGCTGCTGCGGTAACTCCCGTAGCATCTACCGTAAATGAGCCGGGAACAATATTGATGCCCGGCGGCAGGTAAATAATCGGGTCAAAGTCAAAGAGTGCCGAAGTGCCCGTATTCTCGTATTCAAGGGTGTAAGTTTCTGGGCCACAGCCTACTTGTGCGTCATTGTAGTCAAGATTGAGGCCAACACCCGTTACGCCAGCCAAGTAGTTGTAAGTATTCGTTGGCCCAGGGCAGTTGATCCCTCCTAGTCCAGCGATGGCAGAACTTTCGTCAGTGATGCAACCCGTTACAGCACTGATCGTGACACTCGCAACTTCACAGAACAACAGCTCGGTCTCCAGGTCAATCGTAAATACATCGCCGTTACTCAACGTACCCATGTCTACTTCGTATGTAGTGCTGTTCGCGTCACCAGCCACCTGGGTAAAGGTAGTCGCATCACCCGTGATGGCGATCAAATTGATCGCAGCATCCACTTCTATGAACAGTTTACCAGCACCGAGGTCCGAATTGGCCGTAAAGGTGTAGGTATTAGACTCTGAGCCTGGGTCGGAATCCATCAGCGTTGGATTGCTAAAGCCAGTTGTTGGGGTAACGTAAAGATCTGGTGTATTTACTGATTGGTAAAGTGAATCAAACTGAATCCGGTGCGCGTTACCGTCCGTACCCCGGTCAAAGTTAAAAGAGAAGGTCCCAGGGCTACCTCCTATTGCAGTGTCAAACCATCGGCGGGTACTACCCGCGAGAAAAGTTCTATTACTGTAATCAGGTAGATAAGGATAATCAAGTACTGAGCTAAGCGTTAAGGGACTCGTAGGGTCTACGGGGCAGATGCGTTTGAGTGGAATGATAATCCTCAAGGTATCCGGGTCCGTGAAGGCTTCTCCGCCCACACCAAGTAGCGGCAGTTCTGCACCAATTTGAGTGAGGTCGATTTCGCCTTGGCTTAATTCATTACTGTAGTCTGCCCAATTTGTGCCATCGTCCAATTCTGCATCCCGGAAAGTGATCGTTGTACTGCTTGTGCCACTGTACAAGAAGGTGGAACCGGAAGTGGTGACAGCATCCGAGGTAGTTTGATCAATTACAAGCGAACCATTGAAAGGCGTGTTAAGCAACTCGTAGGTAACGGCGGTAGGGTCGAGGTAAAAGCTTGCGGGAATTTCAGCCGTAAATTGCTCCACGCCCAAGATCGGGCGGTACTCATTAGTAAAGGCCGTGGCCGCAATCAAAGTAGCCACATCATCTACCGTATAGTCTATTACAATCTGGGCATCACAGCCATCTCCGTTATCATCCGTGTACTCGATGCGTACGTCTGATTTAGGCATGGGTTCATGCAGGACATAAGAGGCGGGACCTACACAGGTATTGGCTATTAACGCCGCTTTGTTCGGCCCTAATATGCCGGCATCATTAAATTCCGTAGAAGTTACCTGTGCCTGTATGCGACCTGTACTAGCTGTATAGTTGGAACGAGGGACGTCATCATCATTGTAGCCACTCGTGCGGGGAAGACGCAGAATAGGCACCTGCCAAACGACATTGATCGTATCCCCTACCAGAAACTCTCCACCAATAGCGGAGTAAATCTCATCTACGTGAAACCGATTGCCGTTAGCACTATTCGAAATACTCATGTCTAAGGAATAAGCATCGAATCGGTCATTTTGTACACTTCTTCGGCCGAATCGCCAGTCAGAATGGCTCAGGCCTGGCATCAGGTGAGAACTAGCGTTTATGTTGCCGCCTGAGAGTTCGCCCAAGTGATATTCGTTACTATTACCTCCCCCATCACTAACTCCTCCCAAGTCAATGGATGAGCCATCGGTTCTCGACACTGAAAAATCAGTAAGTTTCGCCGCAGGAAAATCCCATAAATGGGTTTTATTCGTGCTGGATGTATTAATAATTCTAAAATAAAGCCTATCAGAATCGTTCCATACATCAGCTTCTGTGACGATTACTTGCAGGTCTATTGCGATGGTATCTCCGGGCAAAATTTGTAACGCTGTCCCAGGAACGCCAACCGGGTCTGAGCCGATGTTCTCCGCCGCCGCTTCTTCAGGGGTTACTTCTGTTCCTAGGGTACGGTCCGTATAACCGGTTGATACGCGCGTCAGTGTGAGCAATGCTTCTGTGTTACATGGGGCAACACAACCAACTCCTTCGTAATCAACCCGATAGGGATTGGACGTACAAGCCCGGAAAACCCGCGAGCTCGCGCAACCAACACATTCATCGAAGGTAATAATATCAATGTTTCCGTAAAGAGGAACGCCACACAAAGTAGAATCTAGGTTGATAGCTAAATCTATCGTATTCATGTCCAAGCTATTGTCCGTTACGTCAAGCAGCCAGGTGACCAGCAAGGTATCGCTGGAGAATGTCGTACTGAGCAGGGTAGCACCGCCCGTGATGGCAAGCACAGCATCTTTAATAGGTGCCTTTTCGGTTTCCGAGCTAAACTGAATTTCTACAAAGCGGTCAAAAACGTCTGCACAAGACACATCCTGTGAACTTAAGTCGTATTCATGCGCTATGTCCAAGGAAGTAGAAGCTCCTAAGCCAACCACATCGAAGTTAAAAGCTCCATTTACATCTTCTCCATCTCTTACGTAAGTAGTGGTATCTCCTCCGGTGCTTGCTTCGCTGGGGGGGAAATTATTGTCTCCCGGAATTTCTTCCTCAAACACCTGGTTGTCTCGGCGACAATCTACCTTACCTGTAATAATGATATCGGTAAAGTCACAAATGGGCGGAGTTACCGTACCGCCACAGCCTTGGGATACTTCCGGAGCAAACTCTAGTACTACAGTGAGCAACTGATCCCCGGCCAAGTCGTCAAAACGGCCGTCTCCATCTAAATCTTCGAGGCCAACACCTGCTCCATCAGGGTCTGTAGTGATCCCGGCGGTGTTTAGGTTCAGGGTCACACGGCCATCACTACCGGTAAAATTAGCGGGCAGCGGACCGGGGTTAGCACCAGCTAAGTAAATGGTATCAGGAGTTAAGCTTACACAAGAATCAATGGAGATCGTCAGATCGTACAAATCAGCACGGAAATCTCCAAATACGCTCGAAAGATCAAACTGGATAATATAATTATCTGGATCACCATCGACCCCACAGGCCGCAGGTTGCTGAGGAAACATAAAGTTCGAGACTTGCCATTCGGCATCGAAATTGAAGCCGTTGGAGATGTTAAAATCATCCGTATCCGGTTCTCCGGCACCGCACAATTCGCCCTGGCAGGCAAAGACGATGGACGCATCAACTGTTACCGGATCGAAACAAGACCCGGGAGCCATGTAGCAAAAAGACAGGGCGACGTTTTCGCCAGAAGTAAGGCCGTCAGCTCCGAAATAGGCAGGGGTCGCTTCATTGTCTAAGATAATGGTTACGGTACCGTCTCCGTTATCGGTAATGTCCGTTGCAGGTACGGATGTGCCCGCCACCCGGACATCTGCCAAAGTGACCCCAATGGCATCACCAGGAGTCGTCAGGGTTACGATGGCACTTTGAGCTGCGGTGTTCGCGGTCGTTTGCGTAATGTTTACGTTACTGCAAAAAGTTCCCGTAGCGTCAGTAAGACTTATGTTGCCGGGCGAATTACTAAATTCTACGGCTGGTTGAATTACCCCCGCAGCGTAAGAAGCCTCAGGTGTTAGTTCGGCTGTGCAAGCTTGTCCACCGGAGACATAGTCAATGGTGAAGCTTACGCCAGGGTCGGTCAGGCTATTGAAATCACAGCCCGCTTGTACGCCCACGTAAACGACTACCGAACCCGTAGCTACTGATATTTCATCGATACGAAAGACGGGGCTACCGGGGTTATCGACGTTGATGGTGTCCAGAACGGCATTGCCAGTGTTCACGTAGGCAAAGCCTGTGAATTCGAGTCCTGCGTCAAAATTCACCGTTAACTCCGTGTCGAAGATGGGATCAACCGACTTGGTAAACAAGAGCAGTGGGATCGTGTCCGGCGTGCCACAAATGGAAATATTGTCGGGTTCAGCAAAGCCATCTTTACCGCGCAGATCCAGCATATTGATACTCTCCTCTCCGACAAGAGTTGGAGTAGTTATACCTGTAGGCGGAAGCGCAACGTAAGGATGGTTGTTGTACAACTCTATCTGTTCTAGAGTAGCATCGAAATTGAATTTCGAGAAGTTGGTGTATAGAGTGTTGGCCGATAAGCTACTGCTGAATACAACACAAAGAATTAAGGTCAAAAGTTTATTCATGATGAGAAGACTGTTAGTTGAGACAATGGTCAAATCCTACCCCTAAAAGAAAGTTGAGGAGGGGTAGCTTTCGATTAACAACAATATCAAGATAGAATCTAAGACTTGGTTTGTTTTATTTAGCCATAAAAACAGGCAGGTGCAAATTAATTCTTAGTGTTTGTCAAACTTGATAAATAAAACTAAACAGGATAATTTCAAAGCACAAAGATAAGAAAATAAGCCAAAACAAGTTTCAACAAGGTCTTTTGTGTAGTGCACACAAGGCAGGAGGTTAAACTCCTGATTTTCAGTGTTTCATAAACGTGAGGATTGCCCATAAGCTCCGGACACTCAAAGGATTATTTCTACCTCGACTTCGTCAGAGGCAGAAATAAACGCTTCGAGATCCGGAGTACGACGCTTCAGGACCTCAAAGCGTTCGACATCCAAACCTCACGTTAGCCATCATTGCACCTGCGGCCGCGCCCCAAAAAGTGAAGTATTCGTACTTAGCCCTCCACCTTTCGTACAAAAAACTGGTGATCCGCAGAGTAGCGGCCTGGGCCAGTAATCATCAATACAACGGCCGCAACCACGTACATGAGCGGCAGTGCCATTTTTCCCCAGCCGTCGCCGCCGTGGGTGATGAAGGCCGCTACCAGCATCGTGATCATGAACGGAATGCAGGCCAAGCGTGTAAAAAAACCTGCCGAGATGAGAATACCGCAAATGAACTCACCAAAAACAGCAAGTACCAAGCTAACGCCCATGCCCAACCCAAGCGGGTCGGCAAAAGTCATGTCGCCATTAACAATTTTCATAAGCTTAGGCCAGCCGTGCATGAAGGCCATCTCGAGGCCAAACCATACGCGCAGAATGAGCAAGCCGAGATCAATGTTTCCGTTTGTCATGATGGGGAGTTTGGCCGGCAAGATACGACCCAACAGGGCATAAAAATAGGCAGACGCACCGGTCGCTACAACCCCCTACCCTTGCTGCATTTCTGCCCTGGGGGAGTTCAGGGGGAGCTGACCGTGCGCTGCCCAAGCACAAAGGTAGTTCGTAGTCTTTTAACCTGTTAGTGTTTTGGTCTTTTTTTCAGCAGCCGGAAACATGGCTTTCTTAACCCCTTGAAAACGAAGCGGAAAGAAAGCAAGATTATCTCAGCCTCCTACCCTAAGCATGCCGGTCTTTTGGGCCTAAACCAAATTATCGCTTTTTGGCCCCCTAGTACAGTTGGGGGAAGAAAAGCGATAACTTGGTTTAGGCCCCTTCGCTTACGTAATCAAGTTCATATCATCATCCCATTCCGCCAAGACCTCTCGCTTGCTCTGGTCTACATACTTGTCGGCATATTTGGGATCATAGGCGAGGCCGTGTTTGTCTAATACTTCCTGCGGCACGCCGTCCCAAACGTTGGGGGAATTGCCTCGGTAGTCTAAGGTTTTGATGCCTTTCTTGCTCGTAAAGTAGCCCGTCAGGGTGAGGTAGCGGACGCGGTCGAAGAACTTCGCCCCTGCCTCAAACTTCGTTCCTTCGGCCTCTTCGGGGTAGGCGATGTCGTCTACGATTTCGATGCGCTCGGCAGGGGTAAGTTCCGAGAAATAGCGGCCGAAGCGACCACCCGCTTCAATGTTGAGCCAGCCCAGCCCACCCCGAAGGATGTCTTGGTGGTAATCCGGCAAATCGAGGGCGATGAACTCGAAGAAGTCCACCACCCCACAGTCGGTTGCCTTCGGCTCCGTATCAGTGCCGGGGGTGATGATGTCGGCCAAGATGCCGAGGTCGGTCTTCTCCGCTTCAGTGAAGAAGTTGTCGTTCGCAATCCGAGCGTCGTGCTTTAGCTCGTGGGGCATCCGGAGGCCGTAGCCTTCGGCTTTGGCTTCGGTGACCTTGGCCATGTCGGCCGGAGCATCGCAAGCGGTAGCTTGGGTAAGCAGGGCTGCGCCAGCAGCGCCAGCTAGGAGGTTTTTTATGGTAGTTCTGCGGTTCATAGTTTTATACAGGTTGCAGGGTGCAGGGTGCAGGTTGCAGGTTGCAGGTTGCAAGTTGCAGGTTGCAGGTTGCAGGTTGCAAGTGCGGTCAAACATGTCTGACGGGCCAACCTGCAACCTGCAACTTGCAACCTGCAATTTACTAAATGTTCATCTTTTTGCGTTCAGCAATAATGTGATCGGTTGCGCGCATGGCGAGGGCCATGATTGTCCAGGTTGGGTTTTTGTCGGCTTGGGAGGTGAATACCGACGCATCGGCGAGGTAGACGTTCGGTACTTCGTGCAGGGCACTGTGGCGATTGGTAACGCCCTTTTTGGGGTCGTCGTGCATGCGGGCGGTACCTACTTCATGGATGATGGCGCCGGGCGGTAGCAGGCCATGGTCTTTGTCGTAGCTGGGGATTTCGTCGTCGAAGAGCTTGCCACCCATATTGGTCAGAATTTCTCGGATCGACTCGTGCATGTGCTTTGCCTGTAGGCGCTCGTGGTCGCTCCATTTGTAGTGGAAGCGCAGGGTCGGGATGCCCCACTGGTCTACCTTTCCGGGGTCTATTTCGCAGTAGTTGTCGTAGAGCGCGACGGCTTCTCCCCTTCCGGCAAATCCCACGACCGCGCCGTAGTGGGCCTTCACTTCTTTCATGAGTGGGTTGCCGTAGCCACCGGGTTTGTAGCCCAGCATTTTCTGGATGGCCTTATGCCCGCCGCCGAAGCCGTAGCTCGGCATGCCCATCCCGCCGTATACTTCGAGGTGGTACCCCCGAGGGAAGTTCAGTTTTTTGTTGTTGCCCCACCAAGGTGCGTAGACATGCATGCCGCCAACACCGTCTTCGTTGTAGCGGTCGCGGTCCATTAGGCTGGGGATGAAAGCGTTGGTGCCCGCCCCCGTACTGTCGTGTAGGTAACGGCCCAGCGTTCCGGAGCCGTTGCCTAGGCCGTTGGTTTGGCCGGGGGCCTTGGAGTTCATGAGCAGGCGGGCCGTTTCGCAGGCCGAAGCGGCCAACACGATCACCTTACCCTTGATCTGGTATTCGCGGCGGTCGTCTTTACTGATGTAGCTTACGGCGGTGGCCTTGCCGGTGTCGTCGGTGATGACCTCGCGGGCCATCGAGTTCACGTAGAGGTCTACTTGGCCGCCTTTGCCTTCCTTGGCGTTCTTCATGGCGGGGAAGATGAGCACCGTTCCGGCGCTGAAGTCTGCGTAAACGGAACAAGCGCGGGAGCACTGCCCGCAGTAAAAACAAACACCTCGGTCTTTATTTATTTTTTTTGTCACCATGCTCAAGCGTCCGGGGATCATCGGGACGCCAGCTTTGGTTGCGCCCTTCACGGCCATCAGTTCGTGGAGGCGGGGTTTGGGTGGTGGCAGGAAGTAACCGTCGGGGTCGTTGGGCAGGCCTTCGTTGGTACCGAAAACGCCGACCATCTTGTCGAGCTTATCATAGTACGGCTTGATGTCTTTGTAGCGGATCGGCCAGTTCTCGCCGAGCCCATCGAGGTCTTTGCGGTGGAAATCGTCTGGGCCGAAGCGCAGGCTGATGCGGCCCCAGTGGTTGGTCCGGCCACCGAGAACGCGGGTTCGCCACCAGCTAAACTTCGTATCTCCTACCGTAGCGTAAGGCTCTCCGTGCACATTCCATCCGCCGTAGCCCGCGTGGAAGTCTCCGAAGGGGCGTAGGGTGCTTGCGCCTCGGCGGGGGCTTTCCCAGGGCCAGCGGAGCTGGGTTTTCTGTGCGGGGTTGGCGGGGTCGAAGTAAGGTCCTGCTTCAATGATGGCTATGTTGAGGCCGGCCTTCGCGAGTTGGTTGGCGGCCATGCCGCCGCCTGCCCCGGAGCCAACGATCACGGCGTCGTACTCTTTATCGTTCTTTTTTATTTGCACAGATCGGTTCTTTTAGTCGCCTTAAGGTACATACCTTATTCAACAATCCAAAGCTTTACCAGCAAACGCGGCGGGCGTATACAGCCATTTAGGGCGCGGCCGCAGGTGCAGGGCAAAGGTTTAAGATGGCGCTCTTGCAGAGCGGAAGTGTTTATCTTCAACCCCATACAACCGAGCCTACCTCCAACAACGTTTACCTGCAAGATAACCCGCAAAGCACCCTACGCGCTACCACAACTTCAATACCACTATAATGGCCAAAAATCGTCCCAAACATATTTCCCGACCTGTTTACCCCGGCGGCCTTGCAGCAATGAAAAAGTTCGTTGCCAAACACCTCAAATACCCTCCCAAAGCCCTCAAGGCCAAAGCCGAAGGAACCGTCATCGTGCGTTATACCCTCAACTATACCGGTAAAGTGACTGATGTGAAAGTCAAAAAAGGCATCGGCCACGGCTGCGACGAGGAAGCAATGCGCGTCGTAAAACTGATGAAGTTCACCGTGCCCCAATCCAGCAAAAAGAAAGTCCGCATCCATCAAGACGTCAACATCCACTTCAAGCTCCCAAAACCCAAACCCGCGCCCAAACCCAAACCCAAACCCGTACCAATGGGCAAAACCATCATCACCTATACCCAAACCGGATCGGTGAGCGGCAAGGTGGTTCAGAAGAAACCCGAAGATGGAAACACCGAGGGTAGCTATGGGTATACCATTGAGTGGTAGGGTTAGTAGTAGGGTGTGTAATCTGCCTATAAATTAGCCCGCCGACTATCATCAAAACGCGCAGCGTTTTTATAAGCCCCTCCCCCCGTGGGGAGGGGTTTGGGGAGGGGGTTTGTGCGCGGAGACAATACACTACAGATTACACACCCTAGGGTTAGTAGCCTCTGGTAAACGACCAGACGACGAGCACTACCAGTACCACCAGACTACCGAATCACAAGACTACGGGATATACCAAACCGCTATACATCGACTAAAACCCCCTCCCTAAATCCCTCCTGTCATGCGACGTTTATGTGTAACCATCTGAATCGTCAGTAGTTGTATACACTTTATCCACCTTGTTCGACAAAAACGTACGCTCAAAGGTCCTGCGGACGCTTCGAGGTACGACAACTCACGGATCATTAGCACCTCG
>CALEDI010000026.1 GCA_937949535.1 uncultured Lewinella sp.
TCAGGCTTACAAGGCACTCATCTCGTCTTACATCCCTGCCGGGGGCCTTCTTTTTAGGGAAAAAGAAGCAAAACCCTTTGGCTGTGTCCTCGGCTGATCACAAATACTGGACCTGAGGGCTGAAAATGCAAAAACTCGCCATCAAATCTTTCGCCTTGCGCTTTAGCTTTTCGGTTGCAGAAGCCTTTCGGAAAAGTAAGAGCTGGGGGAAGGCTCAAACAGTTTGCATTTTTTAACCGCCCTCAGGTCCAGTATTTGTGGCCGAGGCCAAGGCCGTATGATCAAGCCCCTTACCCCCCCAAAGGAGGAATTTCTGTGCGATTAGCAATTAAATCATCGATGCTTTGGGTTTTGAGAGTCCTAAAATCGTATTGGTGAGACACTAAGGTATTCGTTCCCCCTTTGGGGGCGAGGGGGCTAAAACTGCCTTGCTGCTGGCCGGAAAGCGGGAGTGGAAAAGCCGTTAAAAAAGAAAATCTGTTTGAGCACCGATAAGCTGGTGCGTTTGCGAAAAACTTCAATAACCGATAAGCTTTAAAGCATTTCCCAAGGCTTTAGCGCGAGTTTTTTTCTTTTAGGCTTTTCCGCCCCCGCTTTCCGATCAGCCAGCAGCACAGCATGGCATTTTTGTTACTTTTGATGCTTCAAAAGTAAGCCCCCGGCAGGGATGCTAGACGGGATGAACGTTCGGTTTTAAGCGATGAGAGCGTTCAGTTTTACATTTTAGACGTGTGTGGAGCTACCCCACACACGTCTAAAATCCGTACAGTGCTTGAAGTGCATAGCGACTATTGGGTACGCCCCCTGTAAAACCATAGCGAACTATTGTTATACACACCGTAAACCAGCCTCCAGCCTCCACTCCAGCTGGAGGATTTTCCGTATATTACGTTTACAACCCATAAGCCACCTCCCCAAATGCGCCAACGCCTCCTCCTCACCTTGCTCCTTCTACCGATACTTTGCACCTGCGTCCTCGCCCAAAGCAGCGTTGAAGAATTCAAACTTGGCGGCACGGCCCGCATCCTCAACGACGAGTGCATCCGCCTTACCCCAGATGTGCCTTTCGCTAGCGGATCGGCTTGGTACGAGAAAGCTATCGACCTCAACGAACCCTTCGAAATCACGGTATGTTTGGTGCTCGGCGAAAACGACGAAGCTGGGGCAGACGGCATCGGCTTCATTTTTCACCCTACCATGCGCACGGGCTACCGGGGCGAAGGGATGGGCTTCGCGGGCCTCTTCCCATCGCTAGGCATCGAGTTTGATACCTACCAAAACTACCACCTCGGAGACCCGCCCGAAGACCACGTCGCGATCAACATCAACGGCCGCACCCACCACGCCGCCAGCATCACCGGCCCCACGCCGGTAAGCAACCTTGAGGACGGCAAAAAACACCTCCTCTGGATCAACTGGGACCCCATCGAAAAACAACTCACCGTCATGCTCGATGGCGAGGAACGGGCCAAACTGAAAGCCAACATCGTTGCCGAATTGTTCGGGGGCAACAGCACCGTTTTTTGGGGCGTAACCGCAGCCACTGGCCGCAAAACCAACTACCAAGATATCTGCATCAAGAAGCTCGTCTTCGCCGAAGCTAAGGTTCAACCAGCGGTAGACTTTGGTGGCAAATAGGCGGTCGTTTACGGAAGGTAAGCCTTCAATGCCCGCGCCATCTTCGTCTGGAGGGCGAGCGCAGAAGCACGCGCTTTTTGCGCAAAGTCCTCACCGTTTCCGGCGTAAAGGATGCCTCGGCTGCTATTGACGAGCAGGCCGCAATGGTCGTTCATACCGTGTTTGCAGACGCCCTCTAGGTCTCCGCCCTGCGCCCCGATACCGGGCACCAGGAAAAAGTGATCGGGCGTAAGGGCGCGCAGCTCGGCAAACTTCTCAGCTTGGGTTGCTCCGCAAACAAACATCAACTGATCGGCCGAGCCCCACTGGGCAGCGCGGGCCATCACTTTGGCGTAGAGGGGGGCTTCGCCGTCTTGGCTGGCGTGCTGAAAATCTTGGCTACCCTTATTGCTCGTTAAGGCCAGCAGAATGGTCCATTTGCCTTCGTATTCGAGGAACGGCCCTACGGAGTCGGAGCCCATGTAGGGCGCTACCGTAATGGAGTCTGCGCCGAGGGTATTGAAAGCGAAGCTGGCGTAGTAGCGGCTGGTGTTGCCGATGTCGCCGCGCTTGGCGTCGGCGATGGTGAAGTGCTCATCGCCGATGTAGTCGATGGTTTCCTTCAAGATGCGCATCCCGTCTAAGCCTAGGGCTTCGTAGAAAGCGGTGTTGGGTTTGTAGGCTACGCAAAGATCGCGGGTAGCGTCGATGATGGCTTTATTGAAGGCCAGTACATCGCCGTTGAGGTGGGCGGGCATCTTGTTGGGGTCGGCATCGAGGCCGACGCATAGAAAGCTTTGCTTGCGTTGTATTTGTTCGAACAGTTCGGCGCGGGTCATTGCTGAGGAGATTCGTAAGGGTAGATGATGCGGGTCTTGAAGTCGTTTTCGTCGGCAGACTGTTGGGGGCCAACGGGGTATTCTTCGATGCTGGGCAGAGAGTGCTGCAGGTTGCGGCGCTTAAGCTCTTGGTCTAGGGCTACGTGCATAGCGGAGAGGGCGCTGTAGGAGCCGTCCATGTCTAGCGCAATTGCCTTGGTTGCGGGCAAGGTTATCAAGACGTAGGGCGGGAGCTTGGTGCCTTCGGCTACGGGCAGGGCAACGGCTACGTCGCTCCAGCCCCGACTGGTGTCCCAGGCGTAGGTGAAGGCCGTCATTGGGCCGGTAGCGACAACGTTTGCTTTGGCTGCGGCTACCGCAAGGGCTTCAGTTTCCATGCCGAAGAAACCGTTTACGTCTTGTAGCGCAAGTTCTTGGCGGAAAACGAGGTAGTGGCGTTCGGGCAGGTCAAGGTCTAGGTATTCCAGTTGCAATGTTTGCACGCTGGTATCGCCGCCTACAGTCTCTTTTGAAACGATTTCTTCTACTTCGCCGCTCTTATTTCCACAGGCGACACAGAGTAGGAGCAAGAAGGGTAGGAGGAGGGTGCGGAAGCTCGTTCGCATAATTGGTTGTTGGGTTCGGGGCAAAGGTAGTCTTTCCGAGCTTTATTGGGCGCGGCCGCAGGTGCAAAGAGGAGGTTGAGACTTTCTCGTATTTCTACCGAAGGAGCGTAAAGTTTCCTGTTTTAATCTCCGCATCTCCATCAAACCGTTGGAAGGAAACCACGTAAATGTAGACCGAACTTGGTAATGGCGTACCATCGGACGATGTTCCGTCCCAGCCAGCATTAGGGTCGTTTATGACGAAGTTCTCGTTGCTGAACACCTTACTGCCCCATCGATTGAAAATGTGGAGATAGTTGACGCTCTCCACAAATTCGGCATTACCAAATACGGTGTACACATCGTTTACACCGTCTCGGTTGGCGGGGCTAAAGGCATTGGGCATGTATAGGAGGTCTCCTTCGTCAACGATTACGTTTTGGCGCAGGGTCAGCTCACAGCCATTGGTATCCGTCAGGGTGACGGCCGCAACAAAAGATTCGATAGGCGAAACGCTTGGGTTGGGGCAGGTAAGGCAGGCCAAGCTATCGTTCAGGTTGTTCCATGCCCAAGTTGCAACTTGGCCGTCGGCTCGGTTGGTAGAAACACCAAGGGTCGCTTCTTCGCCAAGGCCAATGGTTACGTCTGGCGCGTTGCCCGTGAAGGCCTCCCCTTCAAAAATGGAGAAAGTGTCGCGCAGTTCACAGCCGAGTTGATCGGTTACAACGAGTACGTTGGTGCCAACGGGGAGATTGCGAAGCCCGTCAATAAATGGCTCAGTGGTACCGGTTGGGCTGCTGTAGTCAAACGGCCCATTGATGCCTGTTGTACTGTTGACGAACAAGCGCCCCCCAACTTCAGCACAGGGCGACTGTTGAATCGTATAGTTCACCTCGGTAGGCCCGTTGTTGATCACCATCACGGTATCGAAACTACTACAGCCAGATAAGGGATGAATGGCTTCCAGTATGTGTGGGCCGGAGGTAGTCGAGAACGCTTGTATTCCCGTCCCGATTTCATTTCCGTCGGGGTCAAACCAAATTAATTGGGCCTGGCGAAGGTTGGGGCTGAAGGTTCCGTTTAGAGCGGTACCTCGCCCATTACAGACCAGCATCTGATCTGACCCTGCGTTTGCGCTCAGCGTTTCGCCGTCTAGGATTACGGTTACAACTTCTGTGGTCGTACATCCGTTTGTGGTGTCGGTAACGATTACGCTGTAAGCCCCTGGCCGGTCTGCGGTAGTAGAAGCTTGATCTGTTGGCCCGGTTAGGTTACCGTTTGTGGTGCTCCAGGCAAAGGTGTTTGGCCCTAAAGCGGTAACGCCAAGGGCGACTTGAGGCATTCGGCAGTTGGAAGTAACGATCCGTTCGGAGACGGATACCGTTGGCGCGGTTCGGTCAATGATGACCTCGGTCTGTGCTATGGATTGGCAGCCGTTGTCTGTTCGGGTGGCTGTGACCTCGTAGATTCCCGTCGTGCTTATGTTGTTCAGGGTTGGGATGCTGCCAACTACAGCGCCGTTGAGCGTCCATTGATAGGTTACCGCGCCCGTGAAGTTGGGATGCACGACGCTTAGGTTTACGGTATTGGCGAGACAGTTGATCGCGTGCGTGAGGGGTAGCTCAAGGCTAAGCACATCATCGCTTTGCATGACATCGATGGAGTCAGTTGCGTTACAGCCATTGTCTGGGTTAGTAACCAACACGAAGTAGCGGCCGGGGGAGGTGACGCTTATATTGCGGGTACTACCCAAGGGGGTGCCGTCGCTATTGGCCCAAGAATAGTTAACCATCTGGGCGTTTTGGGCGGCGGAGAGTTCAAGAGAACGCTGGCTACAGCTTAGCTCTGGCGCGTTGGTAGAGATAGCGGCCTGTACGACCGTTGTTTGGTCTTGGAGGTCAAACAACTGGGTTGTTTCGCAGCTGTTTTCATCGGTGATAGAGAGGGTATACATGCCAGCGGGTACTTCGCCCAATACATTACCAGTAGTTCCATTACTCCAGCGGTAAGTTAGCTGGCCTGTTCCTCCGCTATAATTTGCGCTGGCGAAGGCAAGGCTTCGGCAGGTTTCATCGCGCTGGCTGTCACTTGTTAGCGTAATGGCGGCAACTGGCTGTAACACATTGAAGGTGGTATCGAAGGCGCAACCTGAGGGAGTCTGGTCAGTAATGGTAAGGGTGTAAGTCCCTGCGGCCAAGTCGGAAACATTTGGCCCACTAAGCCCCGGTTGGCCCCAACTGAAATCAAAGACTGAATTGTTGCCATTGACGACGATGGTTATGGCTCCCGTCATGTCTCCATTACAAAGTACATCGGTCTGGCCTACCACAAGGTTGAAGTCGCCGTTGGTGACGCTAGCAATGCCTCCCGCAGTGCCTGGGCAATTGTCGTTGCCAACTACAGACATCAGTTGCACTGAGGTAGCAGCAGTATAGTTCAATGAGTTATCTTGGGTAGCCGTAAGGGTACGGTCTATTCCGTTTTCACGGACGACGAAGGTGAAAGGCCCTACTCCTGTAAAGGTGATGGGGACATCTGCATTGAAAGGCGCATTACAAACAGAGTAATTTCCGCTCACCTCTGCTCTGGTGTCGCTGAGGTTAAAAGAAACGGTATCTCGTAGGGTTATACCACAAGCATCGGTAACTGCCAGGGGGTAAGTGGTCGTCCCGGCGGAAGTTGTGATGGCGTATAGGCTGTCTGCGCCGAGGCCGTCGTCCCAATCATAAGCATATGGCCCCGTCCCTCCGCTAACGATGGGTGTCAGGGAGATCATTTCGTTTTGGCAAGTAGCCGAGGCGTTGTTTATACTTAATACCATTGCGTCTGGCTCGCTCAACACGAAACTGGTATCTCGGAAACAGGTTGGGTCTGCGGCGTCCGTAATGGTTAGGGCGTAAGTTCCCGCCGTTAGGTCCGAACGCACACCTGTATTGTCTGCTACGTCTCCCCAAGTATAGTTGACGGGGATAGGGCTTGCGTTGAGTAGGGCAATACTGCCTGTTGCCTCACCCGCGCAGCGGATGTTCTCTACGATGGCGTTGAAGTTGATCTTGGGGTCAGCGATGGTTGCAACGCCATCAATAATATCTCCTGGGCATCCTGCTGCATTGGTAATATTATTGAGGGTTACCGTCGCCGCATAGTTGATGGGTAAAATTAGGCCTCCACCAGAAGTGGTCAGCATTCTTTGCACCTGCGTCCCCGCCGAATCAATCGTGAGCAAAATGGTATAATTATCTGCTGGGCCATCAACAAAAATTGGGACATTCACTACGGGTTGTTCGCAAATTGAAAAACGGCCATTTAGCTCCACGCTGAATGCTGGTAGGTCAAACACTACTGCATCTTGGGCGGTAAACCCACAAGAATCGGTAACGACGACGGGGTAAGAAGTTTGGCCTGTTTGCGTAACAATAGCCAATAAACTATCCGTGCTGGTGCTGTCTGGCCAGCTGAAAGTGTAAGGCGGGCTACCTCCGGAAACAACAGGAGCCAACACAACTGCTTCGCCGGCGCAAGCGGGAGGGGAGAACACAAACGAGTCTATCTGAATAACCGGAGGCGCAGCCAGTTGATACCTGAAGGTATCTGTACAGCTTGGGTCAACAACGGGCGCTATAACGACGGTGTAGGTTCCCGGAATAAGGCCTGTTCGCGTGGCGGTGTTTAGTGTTGGGTCGTCCAACCATTCAAAGGTGTAATCGCTGTTGCCCGCTTGGGCTGTTAGGTTGATGGCACCAATAGCTTGGCCGCAGGAGGCGGGTATGATCTCTTCCATCAATGAAACATCGGCGTCTCGGATGGTTGCCGTTCCGGTGGCCGACCCACCACAGCCCGATAGGTCGGTTACGCCAATAACCGTCACGTCTGCGGGAGTGGCGTACTGCAAGGTCGTATCGCCTGTAACGCGGTAGGTGACGGTGTCTCTTTGCCCGTTAGCGTCAACTTGGACGGCAAGATCATAAAACGAACTCCCTTCAAGGTCGATGAATACGGAGGCAGTAGGATTACTACACAAAGAGTAAAAGCTATTGGTAGTAGACGCAGACAGCATCGGCGCACCAATTAATATCGTATCGGACCCCATGAGCCCACACCCGTCGGCTACATTAACGATGATGTTGGTGTCTCGCCCGGTAGCCGTGTAGGTTATTTGCTGATCGGTGAGCGAGGGGTCTGGCCATGAGTAGGTATAGGTGCCGTTGCCGCCCATGGGGCTGGCCGTTAGATCAATATCAACCCCGGCGCAGGAGGTGATGTCTGGGCCAAGGTCAACATCGAAGGGAACATTGTCTTGGATGTAGAAGGTGTCGGCGTTTTCAGAGCAATCACAAGTTCCGTCGTAACGGACTACGAATGCCTCTAGGCCCTCGTTGAAGTCCGCATCATTAAGTATAGGGATTTTGAGCACTGCGGAGGTGTCTCCTGCGGGAATAATGAAGGGAGATACCGGTAGTAGGTAATCTGCTCCGGCTGTGTTGGCAGGGTCAGTGGCTCGGACGGCTTCCGTCTCGGCCCCGAAGTACGGTACGATGTTGTATTTGATCGGGAGCGGCGTACTGATGAAGGGCTCGTCTAGTGTACGGCGGGTAAACCTAATGGTAGCCGTATCACAACCCTCCACAGGAGTTAGGACATCAATGAGCGCCGTGGTGTTGGGTTCGGGTTTGTTTACGAGGCCCGCTAAGAAGGAGCCTGCCTCAAGCATCACGCCACTATCAATAAATGAATCGCCCGCATCAACTACAATGATTTTCAATTTGTGAGGCGCGCAGGGCACAACTGCGCCTTTGGCTTGCAGAGGGACGCTAAAACCATCGTAAGCAATACCGGCTAGCCGCTCCGGCGGTGAAGGATCGCCTGCGCAAGGATCATCAAAAGCTGAGGTGGTATTGCCTAGGAAGGAGGCTGCGTCTACTGTGCTGGGGTTAAGCGTAGCGGGAGACACCACGTCTCCGCTAACCGGCAAACGGGCTATATTACGAGTTACACCATCTGGGCCAGTGAGGAGGAAGCCGAAGGCATCGTTGGTTACACCATTGCCACTTGCGCAGTATTGCTCGGAAAAGAAAACGTAGTTGAAGGTTATGGTGTCTGTTGTAGGAATAAAATCGAACTCCAGAACGGCAATGTCAAAAACGTCTGTACCTGGGGGCACTAAGGAGGCCGCATCGGGGTCTCTGCCGTTCATGTCTAAAAAACTGATGATACTTGATCTAGGGTCCGCAAAGCTGTTTGGCCCCGCAGCCCTTTCTACATAGCCTGTACTAATGATCAAGCCAGAGTCAATCCCAACGGTGGCTAGCCCGTTACGAAATATGCCTGTTTGATGGACGATGTCTCCGCCAACTAAGACTCGTTCTATCCCGATCAAGGTGTCTGGGGTCAACTCAAAGCAGCTGTCTCTTCGGAAAACGGTGTTGAGCATATAGTCGAGATCAAGGGTTCCCTCGGTTTCTATGACGCTCTGGAGAAGCTTCTGCCCTCCGTTTGGCTGATATCTTTCTCCTTTTTCTGCAAAAATGCGGAAGGTCTTTACTGTTTTTGTAGCTACGTTCATGCACAGCTCAACGGACTTGCCTTCTGCAACGCCGCTGATTGTTTGGGCGTCGTGGCTGGCCACTCCCTTCGGGAGATTGCCCACACTTAATACTGGGTTACTGGCGTCTTGGGGAAGATACACGGTGTAAGTTTCCCCCGCGCTCAGCCCTGTTAAACGAACCACTAACTCATCTTTTCCTTGTAGATCTAGTTGATACTGTTTAGGCTGTTCAAAAACATAGAGCTCAACCACTTGTGCAAAAACAGATGTTTGAACGCATAGCAGCATTACTACGAAAAGAGAAATGTATTTCATTCTTGGGGATGTGTTCTAGAGTAACAAAAGATAAGACGACAAGAAAAGAGGAAAAGTCATGTTTGTACCCAAGGAATAGTAAGGAACCCTCTTGAATTGTACGTTTATTGTTCAAGTGTATTGAAAATTTAGAGTTTAAACGATCAGTTGTAACAACATCGTACTTCTCATCTTACCCTATAGATTTTTTAACGGATGCAACTATGAGCTTAGGCCATCGTCATTTCTTCTGCATTCAACTTTTCAGCACTCACTAGTTCCCCTTTCCAAATGAGATTCTCTTTCGCATTATTAGCAGCACTGTTGCTGCCTATCTTCCTTTTCGGGCAAGCCAAGCCTAAGCCAAGCCTAGAAGCGGTTAGAACCAATGAAACCATTAAAATTGACGGATTCTTAGACGAAAATGCCTGGGAGGCCGCTCCTGTTGGTGGAGATTTCACCAACCTACAACCCGTCCCTTGGGGCAAACCCAAACAGAAAACTGAAATCCGGGTGCTGTACAACGACCAAGGCTTTTACGTCGGTGGAATGCTTTACGATGAACACCCCGACAGCATACAAATGGAGCTAACTGAAAGGGATAACCTCGGGAATACCGACTGGGTAGCCATCTCGCTCGATCCCTACAACAGCGGCCAGAACGGCTTTGCGTTCCTCACCACGCCGGCCAACGTACAGTTTGATTCGCAGTACTCAACGGACGGCGAAGACAGCAACTGGGATGCCGTTTGGCAGAGCAAATCTGTCGTCCGAGACAATGGTTGGTCTGTTGAGTACTTCATCCCGTATTCCGCAATTCGCTTCCCTAAAACAGACGTGCAAACCTGGACGATCAACTTCGTACGGCGCGTACAGCGCAACCAAGAGAAGAGCTTCTGGACGGCAATTGACCCCAACATCGACGGCTACTTGAACCAGTGCGGAACCCTAACGGGGATCCAAAACGTGAAGCCGCCGGTCCGGATTCAAGCAACGCCGTTTTTGGCGGTTTATGGCTTGTCGGCGCGCGACGCAGGTGCAGAGAAAGCTTCGACGGGCAGCAGTATCACGGGAGGCATGGACTTGAAAGTAGGCCTTTCCGAAGCCTTCACGCTAGACATGACGCTCATCCCCGACTTCGGCGAGGCCCGCTCCGATGACCAGATCCTCAACCTCGGCCCCTTCGAGCAACGCTTCGATGAGCAACGCGCCTTCTTCACCGAAGGCACCGAGCTGTTCAATAAAGGCGGCTTTTTCTATAGCCGCAGGGTAGGGGGGAGCAACTACTTCGGCTCGCCCGACGGTAACATGCTCGACGGCGAAGTATTGGTAGACAACCCCCAACGCGCATCCCTATACAACGCCACCAAGATCAGCGGCCGAACGGCCGGAGGAACAGGCATCGGCTTTTTCAACGCCGTAGAGCAGGAGAACAACGCCATTGTCCGTAACCTAGAAGGCGAAGAACGCAAAATCCTGACCAACCCACTAACGAACTACAACGTTGCCGTCATTGATCAAAACCTCAAGAACAACTCTTCCGTAACCCTCATCAATACCAACGTGATGCGCGAAGGCTCCGCGCCAGACGCTAACGTGACCGGCTTGCTGTTTGATCTCCACAACAACGCAAACAAATACTCCGTGTCCGGCAAGGTGGGCTATAGCCAACGCTTTCTGACCGACGAAAACAGCACTGGGCATGAAGCCAGTATCAGACTCAACAAAATCTCTGGCAACTGGACTTGGTCTGTCGGTGTAGCAGAAGAATCGGATACCTACAACACCAATGACTTAGGGATACTCTTCGCCAACAACTCGCGGGAATTTGGGGGAGTACTGCGCTACAACCACCGCGAACCCTTCATGAATGGCCTGTTCCTGAACGGCGGAGCAGGAACGTTTGTAGAGTACGAAACACTCTACACCAACGAGTACGTTGGGGGAGTAATAGAGTCATGGGTTTACGGCCAAACCAAGCACTTCTGGAACGTCAACTTCTGGGCAGAGACCAACACGTCTGACAACTTCGACTACTTCGAGCCTCGCGTACAAGGGCGCTACTTGCGCAACCCAGGAGAACGAAACTTCGGTGGCTGGATCGGGACAGATAGCCGCAAGGCGATTCGCCTATCCGGTAATTTCAATACCAACGGGTACTACGGCGCTGATCGTTCAGATTTGTACTTGAATTTCAATTCACGCTTCCGGATCAATGACCGGCTAAGCTTCAACGCCGGGGTGTTCCGGGGCAGGGAGAAAAACGAAGTAGGCTACGTCAACCAAGTTGTAGCACCCGACGCAACCTATGTGTATATGGGCAAACGAGACGTCACTTCCGTTGAGGCAAGTTTCTCTGGCAAGTACAGTTTCTCCGCAAACATGACCCTGAACCTGCGTGCGCGCCACTACTGGAGCGGCGTCCGGTACAACAGCTTTCACCTCCTAGCCGAAGACGGAACCCTCGCCAATACCAGCTACAACCAAAACCACGACCAAGATTTTGACGCTTTCAACATCGACCTCATCTACCGCTGGCGCTTCGCGCCAGGGAGCGATATGTTCTTCGTCTACAAATCAAACATCACCGATTTTGACCAAGAACGCTCCCGTAACTACGGCGAAAGCTTTAGTGACCTTTGGCGGGATACGCCGCGTAACAGCTCGGTCTCGCTGAAGATCGTTTACTGGTTGGATTATGCTAGTTTTATTCGTGGGTAGTGCGTTTGCATATAAACATGTTTATATGCAAAAGATGTATGAACACGTATTTGCGCCACCTGCTTACTCAGCGTTTTTTGGGCGCGGACGCAGGTGCCAAAGATGGTTTTAGGGATGGGGCTCTCCCCATCCTCCGCCGATGGCTACAACCCAAACACCTCCCCAATCTCTGCAAGCCGAAACCCCGCCTTCAGAACGGCCTTTGCGGCTGGGCTGCTCCGGTCAATTACGGGGTTGGTATGGTTGAAGTGGATGAAGACAACTTTCTGTTTTTCAACCGCACTAAGGTTGGCGAACTTGATTAGACTTTCACTGATGAAAGGGTGGGGGATCAAGGAAATATCTCGGTTTCCAATCTCTTCGCCGCTGTAGAAGGTCGCATCCAGAAAAGCGTAGTCTACCTTACTGATTTCCTCAACGATGTCTTTGCCCCACTTTTCCCACTTGTCGATGTCGGGGATGAAAAGGGCCGATTTACTTGGCCCAACAATGCGGTAGCCTACGGTTTCCGAAAACTCATCTCGGTGCGGGACCCGAAATGGAACGACGGTGATGCTGTCAGACAAGGCTACGGCTTGTTCGTCTTCTAGCGGCTGCAGCACGATATTGCCTTCCGAAACGAGTTGGCTCCAAGGGCCGTTGTTTTCCAAGAAGGCCTTCATTTTGGGCATGGCGTAGACGGGTACTTCTTTGGCTCCTCTGGCTTCTTTGCCCAAATACATCAGGCCGGTGTAGTGCCCGATGTGGGCGTGGGTTAGGAAAATGCCGTCGGGCGTTTCTTGGCTGGTAGGGCTGCCATACTTTTTCAAGGCTTTGGTCTGACGAGAGAAATCTGGCGTTGCCTCAAACAGGTAACGCTTGTTGTTGGGCGCGTCGTAGAGCCCAAGAGATACCACTTGGCGGCTCACGTCTGGTTCCTTGAATAGGCTCCGGCAGCAATCTTTGGTACAACCGATGTGTGGGGAGCCGCCGTCTTGGAGGGTGCCAAGAACGACTATGGAGGTACTGGTTTGCTTTGGCGGTTTCGCTGGCTTTGCTACGGGTTCGGGCAAGTCTGGCGTGCCGCAGGCCAAGAAGAATAGGAGCAATACGCTGGTGTAGATGTGCTTTGTCAAAGTGAGCTGGTTTTGTATCAGGTCATAAAATACCGTTTCAAGGTAAACTTATTTCAAGCATAAGTAGTTAATAGCAATATTGCTATATTTGTATAACTAAATTCCCAATCCTATGCTTTTATCTGAGATCAAGGCCTTCCTGGCTTCTACCGAAACCCTGCTCATCAATCTCCCAGACGGCACCCGCGTCCCCGCCCACTTCCACGTCACGGAAGTAGGGGAGGTGACGAAAAACTTCATTGATTGCGGCGGCAAGCTGCGCAACGAACGCAAGGCCAACTTCCAACTTTGGAACGCAGACGACTACGACCACCGCCTGCACCCCGGCAAGCTCATCTCCATCATCGAACTGGCACAAAGCAAGCTTGGCTTGGGCGATCTTGAAATTGAGGTCGAGTACCAAGGCGAGGATTCCATCGTGAAGTATGGGCTGGAAGCCCGAAACGGAGAGCTCTACTTGGCCGGAAAGCAAACCGCTTGCTTGGCCTTGGAGGCCTGCGGCGTTCCCGAGAAAAAGGCAATAGACCTCTCGGCAATGGTGGCTACTAGCGCTAGCTGTACCCCCGGAGGAGGATGTTGCTAATGACCGATTTCGTCATCCCTAAACCGAAAACCATGGGACTAATAAAAACCGATGCTTACACCGACGAGCAAAACCGCCTTGCCGCTCTCTGCCGAGCGCTCGGCCACCCGGCTAGGATCGCGATCTTGCAGAAGCTTTTTACCGCAGAATGCTGTATTTGCCGCGATTTTACCGACGAGATCGACCTCTCTCAACCCACCATCAGCCGCCACTTGAAGGAACTGAAGGCCGCTGGCCTCATTGCCGGAACGGTAGAAGGCACATCGGTGAGCTACTGCATCGCCCCCGCCCGCTGGCGGGAAGTGCAGGCGTTGCTGAACGGGATGTTCAACTCC
>CALEDI010000027.1 GCA_937949535.1 uncultured Lewinella sp.
CAACGCCGCCGTTGCGGAATTGATGTTTCAATCCGAGTTATCCCGGAATCACAATTGGAAGTCGCCTACGTGGACACCAACAACGGCACGATCATCGGGTTTCAATCCGAGTTATCCCGGAATCACAATTGGAAGACCTCCATTCCCACAAAGCTAATAAGCATAAGCCTTTGCGAGAAATTTCGCCAAGTCTATTTTGCCAATGAAACACGTCAAAGAACCCATGAAAACCGTCCATTTCGCTCCCTTCCGCATTGGCAAACGGCTGATCTTGAGGGGTATAGCGACTAAAAAGGCCATGGGGGAAATAAATTAACCGGCGGTCAGCCGACACAGATGTTGCGGTAGGTACAAGTTACGCATTGTCGTTTGTTTCGCGTAGCTTTTGGGTAGATACTTTTACTGATTACCCGCTGGGTATCGTCCATCAGCCGCTGGGCGGCGTCTCGTTCGGCTTTCCCGATGGGGACTTCCACCACTTTATGCTTGCTGCGGGTATACACCAAGTAGCCGCTCGTCACCTTGCCGGAGAAGTTGGCTTCTACCAATAGGGCGTAACACGTCAGTTGTAGCCGGTAGGTAGGCATCACCTTGTCCTTCCAGACGGCGAATTTGTAGTCTAGCGGCGCGAAGCGGCCGCCTTCCAACTCCAACACCTCGTCAATGATGCCGCGCAGCCCCGGCATCGTCAGGTAGCAATCATCTGTACGCCCTACTACGCCCAAGCGTTTGCGTAGGTAGTTTTTATTGCGCTCCAGTTTCTGGTCGTGGATGTGCCGACCACGCAGCACTTTACCATACTTCTGTTCGTTCTGCGGAATGCAGAGCACGTACTCGAAGTAGGTGTAGCGCGGGCAGTATTGGTGCTCAATGAGGTGAGAGGGCGTTAGGCTAATCATAGGTTAGTGGTTTTCGGGATTCCTAAATAAACAAAGCCCGGACCTCATCGGTGACCAGCTTTTTATCAAAAGCTTGGCCAAGAAGGATGGTACTTTTCAGTTCTCGTTTAGACATCGTGAAGAGGTAGACCTTGTCTCGGTCGGGGTCTACGTGGTCTTCTACCTCCAAGCGTAGTTCGTCGAATTCGGTGGGGGAGAGGCTCCCGAGAAAGACCGAATATTGCACCCGGTATAGGCCCGCGCGCTTACAGGCCCGAGAGATGGCCGACCGCGCTTTATTTTCTCCGATGTCATACATTACCCAACGTACCATTCCTTGCTTTTTAAATGTCGTTCATTGCACCTGCGGCCGCGCCCCCAAATGCTAAATTGTAGTGATGTTCAGTTCCGAAAAATCCTCCTCCAACAGTTCGTTCGCAAAGCGGTGCGCTTCCAGTTGGAGGACGTGCATCCGCGTCAGGTTGCGGCCCCGGTGGCGGACTTTGTCTTCGTCGAGGTACTTAATCAATTTCCCGATCAGGAGTTCCTTGCCGTCTTTAGTCAGCCCCACACCTTTGGCCAACGATTTGTAGTGCGATTGCGTAATGAATTTGCCGCTAAATAAGCGAAAAACCGTGTAGTCTGCATGGACGCGGTAAGGCTCGATGAAGTCAAAAACCATGCTTTTCTGGTTGTAATCATCGCGGTGTAAAAACCCGACGTAGGGGTCCAATCCGGCGATCATCAGGGCCTTTTCCACGCGGCTGTACAATACGCCGTAAGCGTAGTTCAAAAAGGCGTTGAAGGGGTCGGTAGCAGGCCGGTAGCTGCGGCCGCTGAAGGCATAATCTTGGGGCATCAGCGCGCTGAGGGTCTGGAAATAGAGCCGTCCGGCCGTGCCTTCCAGCCCCCGCAGCGTATCTGCAACCTCCCCGATTGCGCGGCCTTCCTCGGCTAGTGCGCGTACGCTTTCGGCCAGTGCTGCGATGCGCGCTCGGCGGTCGTCGAGCAGTTCTGCGTGCCGTTTTCGGTGCTTGCGCAGGTGGGTCAGCAGGGTTTCCTGTTGGCCTAGTTTTTGACTTAGCCAGCGGACGGTAAACGCCAGCGCGGCGGGCTGCACACTAGCCCGTAGTTGCTGCTTCCGAATGCGTGTCGTACTCCCCAGCCGCGAGTGCCAAACGCGCCCGTGTGGGTGGCCGTCTGGCCGCGCGAAGAGGATATCAACGTTGTGCTCCAACGCCAGCGTAACGGCCTCGGTACTCAGCGCGCCCGCTACCGTGAAAACGACCGATTTGACCTTGCGCGCCGCGTAGTGCAGCTTGCGTGTAGTGCCGTTTTCTTCCCGTAGCCGCAGCTCAAACAGCGCGTCTTTGACGTGCAAATAGGCTCCGTACGTAGTGATGTACAGCTGTAAACTTCCTGTTTTGGTTTGCATTTCGTACTTGTTTTTTGGGCGCGGACGCAGGTGCAAAGAAGGTTTTTTAAAGGCCCTCTATCCGCCCAGATAGCTTGCGGATGATGCCAAAACCTCGGCTTGTTCCTTTGCCAATACCGACCAGGTCGGGCAGGTCGGCGTTCGTCACGAAGCTGCCAGTAAAGGCCGTAAGCCGCTGCCCTTTCATCCCTACCGTCGTTGGCCGAAAGGTGGGGTAAACCACGATGCGCCGGCCCTCTTCCAGCCAAATGTCTAACCCCTTGAAGAGCATCAGCAGGTGGCCCGTAAGTGCCCGTTGGGCTACAGCGAAGCGCTCTTCGTCTGTCGTCGCATCCCGCCACTTGGGGTACTGTTCCTGGTTGAAGGCTTGGTAGGGAGATTCCAGCCGGTAGGCAAACAGCCGATCGGGGTAGACGTTGGGTTCGTACTTGTCGAACCGGAGATCTTTGGCGTTCGCGTCCAGCGTCTGGTCCGCGATGATGATCTCGTCGATGTCTGCAAATATCTTCAGCAAAATATCTGCCCCTTCGTTCAGCCCGATGATGGTCGGTACGCCCCGGATCATCTTGTACTGCACCAGCGGGTAGCCGTTGCGCAGCGTCCCGTCTTCCAAGTGGTTGTGCAGCAGCGGACTGTGCTCTCGGAAGGCGTTGCCGAAGTAGCCCCGCAGGCGGTGCCCGTCGGAGCGGGGCAGCTTTAGTTCGGGGAAGGTTAGGGTGGTTTGGCGAGTCATGGGATGGGGGTTATGCGAACGAGGATGTCGAAGTGCCGCGCTGTTCGTTGAAATCTTTCCAACTGGGAACGTAAAGACCGGTTTCTTCGCTGTAAGGCGTATCAACGTAGGTAAGAAAGTCTTGCTCTTCGTCTTTTTCTCTGATCGGGAGCCGAGCGAATTGTTGTCTACTAATGGGAATTAAGCATTGGCTCTTTTCGGCCATCTTCTTTCCTTGTAAAGCCTTTTTATAGCACAGTGGAATTACGGTGACAGAGTCGATCCCTTCGCGGGTATATGGGTTGTCTTCTTCCGTACCGAAAACGGTGTCTAGGATGTAGCCACGTTCCTGCTGTTTTTCAGCGTAGGCGAGTAGGCCTCGTCGGTAACCTTCGGTTGCGGTAACCTCGAAATCTTCGTACACCTGGTCTACAAGTTTAATCATTTCGTCTTCTCGGATACGGGTGTTGTGGTGCGGGCGCAATACCGCAGCAGTACGCTCTAGCAAGTCACTGATATCTGAGCCGTACATCCTGATGCTGTTCTCGCTCGGCTGAAATACTACGATTTCTGTCTGCTCTTTTCCTCCTTTTCGGTTCACCCGGCCCGCACGTTGAATAAGGGCGTCTATGGGCGCGTTTTCGGTATAGATCACGTCGAAGTCGATGTCCAACGACACTTCTACAACTTGCGTGGAGACGAGCAAGAAGGGGTGGTCTTTTTCGAGTTTAACAACAACCTTTTCTTTTTGTAGCCGGTGCAAACTGGTAAAGCGAGAGTGTAGACAACAGCGGTATTTCTTGGGAGCAAGGTCTTTAAAGTCGTTGTAGGTGCTGATGCAGTCGTCAACGGTATTGCGCACAATCAGAACCTTTCGCCCTGCTTTTATATCGGACTTTACACGCTCGGACAGGGTAGCATCGGATAGGTCCGCGTCTACGTATTCCCATACGTTGCGTTGTTGTTGTTTTTTCTCTTCGTCTTCCACGAGTGTAACGGCCTCGCCAAGGGTTTGTAGTAACAATGTCTTGAGCTTTGCAGGAAGGGTTGCGGTCATGATGTAGAAGCGTGCGCCGCAGTGTTTGCGCAGGTAGCTGATGGTCTGCATGATGAGACCCAAGGTGTAGGGCTGGTAGAGGTGAATCTCGTCGATGATGAGGGACGCTCCGCTGAGGTAGAGCGTTTTCATTTGCCAGTGGCCCAAGTTGAAGCCGATGGTCAGTAGTTGGTCTACGGTGCAGACGGTTAGGTCGCGCCCGAAGCTTCGGTCGGTTAGGTATTGCCGTTCGTCCCAGTTGTCGCTGTCCAGAATACGGAAGTTCTTTGCTCCGGAGTGAACTACACCAACGGAGGCGCGGGCTCCTTTTTCCGTTGGGAAGATCGCTTCAATGCGTTTGAAGATGGCGTTGGAAGTCACCTTGGTCGGTAGGCAATACACCACCCGAGTACCAGCGGGCCTTTGTGCAGCCCAAAGCAGTGCCGCTTCAGTTTTACCGCTACCGGTTGGGGCGATGGCGAGCACATCACCAGTAACTTGGCTATCGTCTTGAAATTTGTGCCAGTTTTTGAAACTGTCACCAATTACGCTTTGCATATGTTGGCGCAAGTCTGTTTCTGAAAACGATAGAGGAGGGGCGGGAAACTGGTGCCCACTACCACCCCAGTCGCAAGCGTGGAGCAACCCCATGAAGCGGGCGTAGCGCAAACGCCGCGTTACAGACTCTTCCTGAAAGTATTCTAAACGAGAAGCCTGAGAGCCCTTACCCTCAAAGAGGTTGTCTTTGGTTACGAACCGGCGAAGGTTGGAGAGCTCTCTGCTGCTGTTGGCGCGTTCTAGTTTAGTCTTGGCTTTTCCATCAAAAGACCATTCTAGGCCTAATTTTTCGAGCCTATCTCTCAGCCATCCGGTGATAGCGGCCAAGTCTTCTTCTCGGTAGTTGAGCACCTTATGGTCGGTGTTTTCAGTAAACATCTGATCGGTCAATGCTTTATGGTGTCCGGCTACGGCGAATAGTGCGTAGGGCCGTTCACCAAAGAGTTCCTCGTACTTGTCGATCATTAGTACGCAGGAGATCAGCTCGTGCCGGAGGTAAACGTCCCAATCGGGCCGCCCACCGTGCATTTTTTTACGGTTCTCATCTTGGAAGTTACGGATGAATTTTCCCGAATCATGAAAGAGGAGTGCGAGGTAAAGATCTGCCCAAAACTCCTCCGTTTCGTTTAGTAAAGGCCCGTATCGTGCGCGTACATGGTGGTACACAGTGATTACATTAGCGGTGTGCCATGGGATGCTTTCTTCCTGCCCGTCGTTGGGGCGGTAGGGGAACTTTGCCCAAAGCTCCCCCGCCGCCATTGCTGCCGCGTCAGAGGGGGAAGAGGGGAACGAAGAGGGAGGGGGGTGAAGAGGAATCCGCATGAGGCGAAAATTTAATGCCGGAGATTGGCTCTGGAAGTTTGGTGGGAAATTCTACGTAGGAAATCAGTCGTCGTTGCCGCAGCATTCGGATGCCTTTTTTGTCGTAGGCGAAGCGAACGGGCAAATCTTGGGCAACGGGCAGCGAGGTCGTTCGGATACTGAAGGAGGTTGTTGTCTCGGGGTTAACCGCGCTTAGCACGTCGGCAATAATGTCACCTTCGGTATAGCAGTTTATAAGTTCACTCGCTTGGTCCAATTGTTCCGTCTGGTACATTCTTGGAATGTCGACGGTGCAGATGGAGTCGCTGTTGCCACAACTTAGCGCGTAATGTGGCCGGGTGAAGGCAGCTTGGAGTCGGTTAATCAGACTGGGATCGGGGTGGCCGAATACGAGAACGAAGCGGTTGTCGTAGAGGTGCTCTCGGATAAGGATACTACCGCTTTTGAAGTCGTCGTACTTCCAAAGGTCATTAGCCTGCCCTTTGGAGGTGCCAGCAATACCGATTTGCCATTCTCCTTCAGTGAAGAAGTCCTGAGCATCGGGAGCCGCTAGCCCCAGTGCGGCTCCGGCGATACCGATGCAGGTGGCGGGCGGTGGCAACCGCAGCGTCCGGTGGAAGTTTTGAAAATCAGGGTCCCGGAAACTGGCGGTACGGGAATGAAGCGGGATTACGAGATAGATCATACCCCGTAGTAATTATTGACCCACGACTTGATCTTGGCGAAACCATCTTTAAGGTCTACTGCGCCCTCTTGCTCACCGAGGGTGCCGACCTGAACGGCGAAAACTTGGTCTTCGATGAAGTCGGAATAGTCGTTTACGACCGTTTGTAGTTGCGCAACATTGACCTGTCCGTCTTGGTACTTCACCGCTTCCAGGAATATGGGGTTCTTGGCGTTCATCCAGGCTGCTGCAACAAACTTCGGGGAGATGTCGGACAGGAAACGCGACTGGCGGCCACTGCTCCAAAGCGTCTGGATGGCGTCGATCAATTTGTTGACCCGGGCAGCTTTCAGGGCGTTGTCGATGTAGTCTTCGTTGTCTAGTACCTTACCATCAACGATGCGCCCTTTGCCTACGCGGTCGAGTTCGATAAGTAATGAGCCTCGGTAGAGGCCGGAATGGATTTCGGATTCAAAAATGTTGGGATCTCCTCCTTGGTCCTTTGCTTGGTAGTTGGTCCCGAAGTCGAGGTCGCCCTGATAGGCGGAGATGCCGACTAGGGCATCTACTCTGATTGGAGAAGTGCGTTGTTTGCCTCCTTTTGCGTCCATATAACCGAAAAGATCGTCGTCGATGAAATGTTCGGGGTCGCTCTGCGTCGTTGAGGGAGCTTTGCCTTCTCCTTTGGTAACTACGGAAATCTTTTCCCCCATTTCTTCAAGCCGGTCTCGCAGCGCACGGCGCAAAGCTTGCGCACTCATGTAGGGCAACTGCTGGCCGTTGGCAAGGGTGATTTTCTTGATGGGGTTGATGTTGTCTACATCTTTATCCGCTCCGTTCAGGGAGCCGAAGGTTACCTTAGACAGGAAGGTGATGGTGATGCTGTTGGTGGTTGCCATAGTGGGGTTATGATTTAGTGGTTTCGGCTTTTTTATCGAAAGATAGTTTGCCGTTGAGGACGTTTAAGGCACCGATAGTAGCAAGCAGCTTCACGGTGCGGAAATTGGTTTCGGTGGCGGGGTCCATTATGAGGTCTCTATTCAGTGATGTACCGTACCGCAACTGGATACGTTTCAGGGCTTCTAGTAAATCCTCATACGTGCGGCTTTTGTCGAGGTCGATGATGTACTTGCGCCCAAATTTCGCTCGGTCTTTCGGTGTGGCCCCACCGTCGGCATGATGAATGATCGCCTGCCCTATTTGTGTGCCGAGTTTGTAGGCGCGCTCGTGGAATTGTTTTTCCATAGTTGTGTAATTATTTAATGGTCCGAATTCATTGAATTTGAGTAGTTTTTCCAGTTGGTCCCAGCGTTTAAAGCCTGTTCCTTCGCCACCAAGGCGAAGCGTGAAACCACCGAGATAGATGGCTTTTAGCTCTTCAAGGAAAGGCTGGCCAGTCATCATTTTTTTGATGAGTGCTTCGCGGGTTAGTCGTTCTTTGGCCCAGTCGCGCTCTCTGCCGGGAAGGTGTATTTTTAGGCTGGCCATCACTTGACCCCATTGTATTCCGCCTACGTCTCGTGCTTCTTTGATGTAGCGACGCACATAAGTGAAGTGGTTGAAGGCGGAAAAGGTGTTGGGGCGCATTGTTCCGGCAAATTTGTCGGCACGAAGCAGATAGAGGTTGATGCCCGTTTCGTCCGCTACATCTTCTAGTAATCCAGTTCCGTCGGTATCAACATCGTAAGCGGCTTGTGTTAGGGTATAGATTAGCTGAAACAATACTTCGTTCGGGTGGACAAAATCATTCCCTTTGAGTTTGAATTCTATTTTATCACCCATTGAGAGCGAGGCCAGCCGGATGTTATTCAAGTGATTAGCTTCTAGTTTGGCCGTTTCGTCCAAGTATATTTTTCGCTTAAAATTTTTGTAATGCTTATGCAGCCGTGGTAACTGCGGGTGATCGTAGAAGTAACAGAATAGTGTGTCGAGACCACCAGCATAACGATATAGTGCGAGTACGGGGGCAAACCGAATCATATACATCGCTTTCCAACCAATTTTATCTCCCTTGCTGCTCAGTCCGGGAAGAAAATTCTTCAAGCCACTTGTGGTCGGGCTTACACTGATGGCAGGTTGGAGTCGCTTAAACTTCTCACCGGTTATCGGGCACGCCAGTTTTCCCGGAGCAATATCTGCCTCTTCTAACTTCAACCGTGTGATTTTGGCGTAAGGCTCGTTGACGTACAACTGTTGGCCTAGCTTAAGGCCTTTTTCTTCAAATAAGTCGATGTACTTCTGTTCTAGCATCCTACCGAACTCATCGTCTGGTTTAATGGCTTTCCGGCGAATGGTGTTCTCTTCTTTTGGTGTCTTTCCTGCGGCATCGTTGGTAAGCAATCCCCCAAACCCGTAAGTCTTCATCTTAGGAAAAGGGTGGAATTTATCCTTTTCTGGCTCATACCAGAAGTTAGTCATCTTGTCCAATGCTTTCTTCGTACTCGTGTTATAGTATTGGCTACCCATTATCTTATAGAGTAGTTCGAGTAGTTTTAAAGGCTCTTCGGTGATTACATTCAAAGTGTTTCCTTCCCACTTCCAAGAGTGTTCCGGTAAAGCTTCCGTCACCGGCTCTGTCTTCAATCGCCAGGTATCATAATTTTCTAGGGTGACGGCAATGCCGACGATTCCCGCATTGAGGTAGACATTTCCCGTACGGGCGAAAGTGATTTTCATAATTATTAAGTTGTTTCTCAATTACATCCACAAATCTCCGCCCCCACCTACCCGAAAATCAGGGTATACCCCAAACTTTAGCCAAATTTCTCTGCTAGTGCGGCGATTTCTTCTCGTAGCCGCTCCCGCAGGGGAGCGGGGCCGTGAATTTCTACCCCTCGCCAATTGGCGATGAGGAAGGGGACCAGACCGATGAACTTGGCGTTCACCTTGCCCTGAAAGTCCCAAGTGTCTTGCTGCCTGCCGGGCCGGATAAACTGCCGCGCCCTAGGGTGCCGCTCAATCAGTTCGTTGTAGGCTCCTACGTTGAGGGTGAAGCGAACCAATTCTTTGCGGTCCATCACGATGTTGAAGGCGTCGGCGGGGCGATGGTAGTGTTCCTGCTCGTACTTCCAGGGTTCGTCTAGTAGGCGAATACGGTCGAACCGCGCAAGTAAGAAGTGAGCGGTCCGCAACTTGCTCGCTTCGGTATCATAGCAACGTACCAATCCTTGGTCTGCTTCGATGTGGAAAGGTTCTACGATGCGGTCGCGCATGTCGTTGCCCGTTCGGCTGCGGTAGTTGACCAGAACTACGCGACGCTTTTCTCGGATGGCCGTTTCCAAATCGTTGATCTTTTCGATTTCCGGTTCGCGAAGTACATCCAAGCCCAAGGCCTGGAAATCGTAGAGAGACTCCAGTTTGTTGTACAACTGCGTGGCCTCGGCGGCAGGCAATTGCCCGAGCAGGTCTTTTAGTCGGGTTTTGTCTTCTTCAGATAATGGGGCCAAGTAGTTGAGTTCCTTGAAGCCTCGGCGGGGAATTACGGTGTAGCGGTGGTGCTTGTCTTGCTCAATAATGATACCCGCTGCGCGGATATTATTGATGTAGCCGGTCACGATGTCGGGCTTACTCACGCCGAGGTATTCGACGAGGTCGCGACGGGTCATACGGTTGGGAGAGGCCAGCAGCTTCAAGAGAAGCCGGATAGCTAGTGTTGTAGGGGTGCTCATTTGCTTGGGAAGATAAACATTTTCACGTAAAAAGGACAACGCTGATTGGTCTTTTAGCAAAAACGGGCTCAGGCGCCCCTCCACGGCCTCCCACGAAGACCCCGCTCCCCAAAACCTCCCCCCAGCACCTGCGCCCGCGCCCAAAAACCCTTTACCCTTCAAACTCCCTTTTCGCTACCAACAAGTTCTTCTCATGAAAAGCGCCCATCACTATCGGGAAGTCGTACCCCGCCATCAGTTTGGCAAAGTCGAATGGTTGGCCAGACCGGACGGCGGTTTCTACCCCGTCTAAGTAGGCGCGGTCCTTACAAATGCGCCGCTCCATTTCCTCTCGGTTGGTTGTGTGGTCTCCGTGGCCGGTGATGAGGATTTGGACTTCGCCGGAAGCGATGATCGTCTCCAGCGTGTTCAAGGTCGCGCGGTAGGCGGCGAAGGAATGATAGACGTAGGGGAACTCGATGTTACTCAGGTAGTCGCCCACGATGAGGATGCCCCGGCTGCGGTTGAAGGTGAGTAGGCCGTCGTAGTTGTGTCCGGGGGCTTGGTAGAAGCGGTAATCGTCGGGGCCAATTCTGAGGTCTTGCCCATCGCCCGCGATGGCGTGTTGGATGGTGGGGTAGGAGAGGGGGTAGTCTCGGCGGATGTAGTGTTCGTCGTCCCAAGCGATGGTTTGCTGCAGTTGCTCGTTGGCTTTCGGGTTGTCTACGAAGCGCTGGCTAGCGATGGTCTTGAAGCCAGGGAAGGCTCCGTAGCCGATGATGTGGTCGTAGTCGGAATGGGTGAAGAGGAGGTGTTTTTCCTTTCCCGCGCTCTGCGCTGCGGCGAAGGCTTGGATGGTTTTTATCTCCGACGGGAGCCAGTTGGGGTCAACGAGCAGGAGGTAGGCATCGGTGACGATGCAAGTAGAGGTGGTGCGGAACAGCTCAGACTCGAAAACGGTGAGGTGAGGCGACGTGTACTGGCGTTTCATGGGCAGGTGGGTTAGCGCTTGCGCAGCTTATCGGTACTGAACGGCAAGGCGTCGAACAGGCTACTTTCGTCTTCCATTTCTTCGATTTCTTCACTCTCGACCAGAAACAGGGCTTCCTTTGCCCGCGTGATGGCGACGTACTTCAGGTTCATCTCCTGCTCTTTCTCCCAGTCTTTTTGTTGGGGCCTGCTCATGGGGAGTTTGTCGTAGTCGATGATGAAGATACGGTTTTCTTCCAGCCCTTTAGCGCGGTGTATGGTGGAGAGCTTGATGGCTCCTTTCTTGGCGGATACGTAGGCTTTTATTTTTTCTAGGACCTTGCCGACCGTCGTGCATTGTTTTTGCCACATCTCCCACTTTTTGTGGAGGAACTCTAGCCGCTTTTCGAGGTATTCGTTTTCGGATTCCAGGAAGATCTCCCGTTCGGTCGCCTTCGGTATTTTGGCAGCGTTCTGGCGGATGACCCAACGGTTGCGCTGCAACACGAGGTCTTTCAGGGCCTCGAAGCCCCGGTAGCGGCGCTTGATGGAGGCTTGGAGTTCGTCTTGTTTGAAGAGCGATTTTAGTTCGTTAATGAACTCTCGGGCTTCGTCTTCTGCTACCTGCACCTTCACGCCATTGTCGATGAAGTCAAAGATGAGGACCATGAGCGGAGCCCGAAGGCGGCTGATGATGAGGTCATCGGGTTTCGCGAGTTCTACAACGTCGTCGATGGAGATGGTTTCTACTTGCCCGAAGTCTTCCTTTGCGCCAACGATGTCTTTTCGGATTTCTTGGGCTAGCCCAATGACGGCTGCTGGGCAGCGGAAGCAGGTAGTGAGGGGCAGTTGCGTGGCGCGGGTCATCCGCGCTACCCGGCTGAAGGACTCCACATCGGCCCCGGTGAAACCGTAGATCGATTGCCGAGGGTCACCGACCGCAAGTACCCGGCTGCCCGTTTTGCCGTATTTGGCGGCAACGGCGAACTGGGCTTTGCTGAGGTCTTGGCACTCGTCGATGAAGATCCAGTCGAATTTGGAAGTAGCGTTGAGTTTCCAGATGAAGGGCAGGTAGATCATGTCCGTAAAGTCGATGATGTAGCTGCGGGCGGCCAGCTCCGTGCCCGCCGTGAGTAAGAGCCGGTGGGCGGCGTAGTAGATCTCTAGTTCTTCCCGGAAGGTGTTGCTTTTCTCTTCGTTGGGGGTGAAGATGCCGAAGTGCTCTACCAAACTGATGAAGTCTTCAAAAGTGGGGCCGTTGAGGGTAGCGCGGTGTTTTTGGTTGATGTTCAGCAGCCGCCGCTGTATCCTGAATTTCAGGTTCTTGATGGCGAAGCTCTGCTTGCCGTCTCCGCTGTTGGCGGCTTTGGGGTTGAGGTTGTTCAGCTCGCACAGGGCCTGAATGTGGGGAGATAGCTTGGTCTGCATTTCTTCCCCTCGGTAGATGGTGGCGTATTTGTGTTCCCGCATCTGCAGCCGGTGGTGATGGTCGGTGTTCTCCCGCAAGATGCGCAGCCCCAAGCTGTGGATGGTTTGAACGGTCACTTCAGCCATGCCCCGCTCTCTGAATTTGCGGCCAATCTCTTTCGCAATGCTGTTGTTGAAGGCGCAGAACAGCACCCGCGAGGGATCTTGCGCAAAGCGCGCGCACGCCATGATCGTGGTCGTCTTGCCCGCACCCGCTACCGCATCAATGATGCCGTGGCCTTCTCCGTTGCGGACAAAGTTGAAAATACGCTCTTGCTCAGGGGTGAAGGTCACTTTTTGTGCTGTTTGGTGGCAAGATAGCTATTTTAGTTATTTTTTGTGGTTTGTTTGGCGGGATACACGAATTTCCTCTCTCGGCCCTACTTCAACACCTCCCAGAGGTCTTCCCACCCTTTGCGGTTACGGACTACTACTTCGAGGTACTCCCGCCAAACGGGCTCGTCTTGGCCCCGGTCTTTGACGATGGCTCCGGTGAGGCTGGCCGCTAGGTGCTCCGGCTGGAGGGCGTTGTCGTCCGTACCAAAATGATGGCTCAGGGCGCGAGACTGGTTGACGACGGAAATGGCCTCGGCGGTAGATAGCGTTGAGCTGGGGGATTTTACTTGGGTTCGTCCGTCTTCGGTACGCCCGTTGCGCAGCTCTCGGAAGATGGTGACGAGGCGGGTGATCTCCGCCGCGACGTCCTTCTTTACGGGTGGCAGTTCCATGCCCGCAGCAGCGGCACTACTCCGGTCGGTAACGATCCGAACCTCTTCCTCAAGCGTAGCCGGCAGGGGCAAAACGACGGTATTGAAGCGTCGGCGGAGGGCGCTGGATAGTTCGTTGACGCCCTTATCCCGGTCGTTGGCCGTAGCGATGATGTTGAAGCCGCGCACGGCCTGTACTTCTGTGTTCAGCTCGGGGATCGGCAATATTTTTTCGGAGAGGATGGTGATGAGCGCATCCTGCACATCGGACGGGATGCGGGTGAGTTCTTCGAGGCGAACGAGTTTTCCGGCCTGCATACCCGTCATTACGGGGCTAGGGACCATCGCTTTTTCGCTTGGCCCTTCGGCCAAGAGGCGGGCGTAGTTCCAGCCGTAGCGGAGGGCGTCTTCGCTCATGCCTGCGGTGCCTTGCACCAGCAAAGTCGAGTCTCCCGAAATGGCCGCAGCGAGGTGCTCGCTGACCCAGGTTTTGGCCGTGCCCGGCACACCGACGAGCAGCAGCGCGCGGTCGGTCACTAAGCTCGCTACCGCGACCTCAATCAAGCGGCGGTCGCCGAAGTATTTGGTCGTGATCTCCGTACCATCGGCCAAGGTGTCACCGAGGAGGTAAGTCACTACGGCGCGGGGGCTGAGGTTCCAGCCGGTGGGGCGGATGCCTTTGTCTTGGGCCGCGAGGGCTTTCAGCTCTGCGGCGTAGGCGGATTCGGCGTGGGGGCGGAGGATAGTGGGTACTTTAGAAGCCATCTTTATTACTTTGATTATAACGGGGTTGATAAGACGGTAGAAGAATTGTAGTTAAGCGCTGTAACTTCAGGTGTTTTTCAAACTGTGAGTTAAGTGTGAAGTTGATTTTGTTTGGTTTTCGGCCTGAAGTGACCGATGCGGCTATGGTAAGAAATCATGTCTGCCAGTCCTCGCTATTCCAGCGCTCAATTTTTATGCCATTCAACGTCATTTCTTCGTTTCCAGCATAGATCAATCGTTTTTCGGGAGGAATGTTCCAGCGGTCCGCTACGGTCTTAATCGTCTTAGTGAGCCTTGGGTGGTACGTCTCCGTTCCCTTTATCTCCCACAAGATGGCCTTTGCGGGAGTGTCGTATACGAGGTCTACCTCTACCCCGTTGCTATCACGATAGTAATGAAATCTTGGCCTGGATCCGTTATGGTATGTTCTTTTCATAGCATCTGCAACAATCAAGTTTTCAAATAAGCTTCCAAAATTATGGTAACTCCTCAAAAAGGAAGCATCCTGAATTCCTAGTAGATAGCACAGTAATCCCGTGTCATAGAAATACAACTTGGGAGATTTAACAAGCCGGCGGTTTATTTGTCGAAAGAATGGGTCAAGTCGAAAAATAATATAACTCTGCTCTAGTATAGAAAGCCAGGATTTTATTGTTGGAACCGTTACGCCAACTACGGTTGCCATATTTGAGTAGTTAACCATTTGCCCTGCGCTGCCTGCCGCCATCACCAAAAAACGCTGAAAAGTTGATAGGTTACTCGGATCAATCAGTTCCTGAACGTCCCTTTGTACATAACTATCAATATAGTTGGAATAAAATATTTTGCCCCGCATTGGATTTGCAAACTGGCCGGGGTAGCCCCCCTTGAAGATTGCATCGAGATAATCCGTTGGTAAATGGCCTGCATCTTGTAGTTCGTTAAAATCAAGCGGGAACAACCTAGCAATACCTATACGCCCCGCGAGAGACTGTGTGATTGACTTTCTCATCAGAAAATTCTGTGAGCCGGAAAGAATAAATCTGCCGGGGCGACGATCTTCGTCTACGATACCTTGCAAATAGGAAAACAACTCTGGTACATGTTGTGCCTCATCAAAAATAACGTTGTCGCTATACTCGCGTAAAAAGCCTCGTGGATCATCTAAAAAGTTCAGCTTTACGTCCGGCGCTTCAAAAGTCACATACCGATAATCACTAAAAAGCTCCCTGAGCAAAGTTGTTTTACCCGCTTGACGGGGGCCGGTTACACTTAAAACAGGAAAGTGATTTTTCAACTCCTGAAGGTGAGAAACGAGTTGTCGGGGGATCATCATTCTATGTAAATTTAAAACGCCACTTTAAATATACATAAAAACAGCGAGCTTAGTTGCATCTACCGCGCTTCCCACTCCGCCCTCGGCCGGTCTTTGCTCATCAAGAGGGTGGCGGAGCGTTCGGTGCCGTTGTATATCTTCACGATGTTCTTTTGGTCGGGGTAGACGCCGGTGATGAGGGTGTTGGCGATGGTTACTTCAACGGGGGGGGCATCGGTTGGGGAGGCGAGGTATACCCAGAGGCCGTGGAGATCGTCGGCCAGTTCGTAGCCGATGATCTCTAGGGGGAGGACTTCGCCGTTCCAGTTTATGCGGAAGTTTTTTCCGAGGTAGGTTGTCAGGTAGCGTTCGGCGTCTTCATGTTGGCGTTTGGTGCCGATCTCCATGCTTTCAGGGGCGCCGGAGGCGGCCATGTCTTTTTCGATGTCGTCTACGAAGACGTGCATCTCTACCTGTACTTGGCTCTTCTCGGCTACGTAGCGGACGTTGGTTTTGGAGACGTGGTAGTCGTGGGGAGGGGAGGGGAGGGAGTAAGGGGGTAAGGGAGTAAGGGAAGAAGGGGGTAAGGGAGGAGTAAGGGAGGAGGAAGGGGCAAGCAGGGAAAGGAAGATGGTTAGTAGTAGCATAGCGGAAATCGTTAACTGGTTGGGTTGGGCGCCTCCGGCGCGATCCAACCCAGTAGTAGGTACAAAGGTAGCAACTAATGAAAAGGCCTGATCGTTGTATCTTTAAGACAAACTTATAAAAGGATAACGTTATGGGCGCTCCCGTAGATACCGGTATTGAGAATTTTGAGGAAGTGATTTTGGGGCTGTCTGCTTCGGACCGAGCCAAGCTGATTGGCTGGATTTCGGAGAGCCTAGTGGAAGAGGCGGAAGCAGGACCAGCAGTAGAAGAGACTGAGCCAGCAGCAGAGGAAGGTGTTGAATGGCCGCCTGAAAACTTACGAATTGCTGAGAATCCTTCTGGTAAAAAGCCGTGGCATGAGGGAATACCACGTCCAGAAGATCTAACGGAGGAAGAGTGGAAAGTCAAAGTTGACGAAGTCGCTGGATCTTGGGTCGACCATCCAATGTCCGCAGAAGAACTGATAGAAGATATTTACAGCAGTAGAACAATCTCAACCCGCGAAATCAACCTCGATGACTAACTATTTACTAGACACTGACATTTGCATCTTCTACTTGAAAGACAAATTCTGCATCGGCGAAAAAATTGCTGATGTAGGCAAAGAGCATTGTTTTGTTTCTGAAATCACTCTTGGTGAGTTAATGTTTGGTGCCTACAACAGCGAAAATTTCGTTAAGCACCAAGGTGACCACCTGAAGGTCTTATCCGTTGCTACACTAAAACGAGTACTGGAGTCGCTGAATACCTACGGAAAAGAAAAAGCAAGGCTTCGGAAACTTGGAAAGTTGATCCCCGAATTAGACCTCCTAATCGCCACCACCGCCGTCCACCACAACATGACCCTCGTCACCAACAACACCAAACACATGCAGCGCGTAAACGGCATCGTACTGGA
>CALEDI010000028.1 GCA_937949535.1 uncultured Lewinella sp.
GACTGCCAGTAGTTGCGGAGGCTTTCGGTGTTAGTTTGGCGGCCGTACCAAGCCGTGAGGCTATAACCGATGTTTTCGGAGCCATAGCCCGCTGCGGGCCGGTTGTCGGAGTTGGAGTTGACGTAGTTGAAGTTGGCATTCACGCGGAGCTTTTCCGTGGGGCGGAAGTTGAACTTACCAGACAGGTTTTTCCGTTTCAGGTTGACGCCGGGGATGTAGCTCTCGGAGCGCAGATCGGAAGCGGAGAGGCGAAAGTCGCCGAAGTCTCCGCCGCCGCTGATCGCGATGCTGTTGATGGTGGTAGTGCCGGTTTCGTAGAAACCGGTGATGTTGTCGGGGTTACTGACCCAAGGCGAGGGCGTAATGGGCAAACCTCCGTGTACCGCCACGTCGCCGCCGCGCACCACCGTACCGTCGGGCAAAGTGACGGGGCTGTCGAACTGGGCAATGTCTAGGCCAATGTCTAGCTCCGGGCCGTAGCTGTACGTGATGTTGTCTGAAGTACCCGCTCCGAGGCCGTCTACGAACTCAAACTGCCCGCCCTGCCCTTGGCCAAATTTGTTCTGTACCCGAGGCAACTGAAACGGGCTATCTACCGTAAAGCTGGAGTTGAAGCTGATGCCGAGGCCTTTTTTGCGGCCGCCAGACTTGGTCGTGATCTGCACGACGCCGTTGGCGGCGCGGGTGCCGTAGAGGGCCGCTGCCGACGCGCCTTTCAGGACGCTGACCGATTCGATGTCGGCGGGGTTGACGTCCATTGCGCCGTTGCCGAAGTCGACTTCCTGGAAGCCTGCGGCGGCCTCGTTGGTCAGGTTAATGATGGTATTGTTGTTGATCGGCGTTCCGTCTACGACGAAGAGGGGGTTGTTGTTGGTAAACGACGTTTGGCCCCGGATCACGATTTGGCTGGTAGAACCAACGCCGGTTGCGCCGGCCGTGACGCGCAGGCCGGCCACTTGGCCGGAGAGGTTGTCGAGGAAGTTGACGGCCTGAACATCGGTGAGGGCTTCGCCCTCAATTTGCTGCACGGCATAGCCCAGCTCGCGGTTGTCGCGCTTTAGGCCGAGGGCGGTCACTACGACTTCGCCGAGCGCAGTTCCGGGTTGGAGCGCGATCGTTAAACCCGTCTTCGCACCTGCGGCCGCGCCCAAATCATACTTTAAAGTTTGGTAACCAACATAAGAAACGATGAGCTTTGTTGCCGACTCCCGAACCTGAAACGAGAACGCCCCATCAAGATCAGTCACCGTTCCCGGATCTCCTCCAACCACCAGCGTTGCGCCAACGAGGGGTTCGTCCGTAACGGCATCAATAACGGTACCAGAAACGGCAAATTGCGCCGATAAACCGACGGTAAAAAGCAGGCCAACGAGCGTGGCCAGCAAGCGAATGCGAAGCATAAAGCAGACTTGAACAAATGAAAAAAGGGTGTTACGGCTCGCAGAGCTTCGCAACACAGCACCCAGCTTTAGCCGGCAAAAAAAACGAATGCCTAACGCGGCGGCGCACGCCCCATGCGGCGTAAAACGGCAACGGGTTCGGGCTGTTCTGGGCAAGGCCCGAAGGCGGTTTCGGAGCACAGCAAAAGGTCAAAAAGCTCAGAAATTTGCCGGCGCAGTAAAAACCACTGTTGGCTAATGTCCTGAAAAGTATTAAGGTCGTTGAGGCGGCTTGCGGCTGTGTGCGCGGGCAATAAGCCAACAAGTTCGGCGTACAACTGGTCCGTTTCCCAAGCGAGGTTTGCGAAGCTTTCCGCGTCGAAATCTTTGCGTTGCAGGCCGATGAGCCAAACACCTCCTCGCTGGTCTGGGCCGATCACGTTTTCGCCTACGGCCATCTTTTGGGCGGCGGAGCGCAGGTGCGAAGCGGTGGTTTGGGGGCAGTCGTTGCCCACCACCAACAAGCGTTCTACGCCCTGCGCAAATACGTGTTCCATCGCGTTGGCCAGCCGCTCGCCGAAGGAATGGCCCCGCTGAGAAACCTCATCCGAGCGGTACACCTTCAAGCCCGTTTGCGCAACGGTCTCCTCCGCCCGGGCAACGAGTGCCCGCGTGATTCGTTCGTCTGCAACACCACCGCCAAAACACTGGCGTTCCGCCTCAGCCGAAGCCGTGCGGGAGAAAAGCAATATGGCGGTCTGGGGCGTCGGCATAGCGCAAAGGTGACAAAAAAGGGTTACAATATTTGGAGAGTGGGGGCTTTTGTCGGAAAGGGGCATATCCCCCATCTCTGGCCATCAAGCCTGATCTACTACCGCCCAAATAGCATCCGCAACAGTTACGGGATCATTGCTAGCATCAATGATGTGGATGTTTTCCCCTTCGCCAAAGTGGGTAAAAGCGAGGTGGAATGATTCCCGAACGTGCGTCAGTTTCTCCTTCGTCTCGAAGAGTTCTTTTTCTTCGCCGCGCGCCGCGATGCGTTGCATGCTCACTTCGGGGTCGAGGTCCAAGAATATCGTGATGTCGGCAGGCAGGGTACGCTTTGCAAGCGAGTTCAAGGACGCGATCCAGCCCGGATCAGCGAACTCGCTCTGGTAAGCCAAGGAGCTGAAGTAGTAGCGGCTCGCGATGACGTGGTAGCCCTCTCCGAGCTTGCGCAGCAAGCCTTCTTCGGGGTGGAAGAGGTGCTCAATCCGGTCGGCGGCGAAGAGCGCCGCAACGGTGCGCGGATCGGCGTCTACCTTTTTTTGCATAATGGAGCGGAGGAATTTCCCAGTAGGCAGTTCCGTAGGCTCAGCCGTCAGGTAGCAAGCATCTCCCCTGCCCTGTAGCCGGTCTTTCAACATTTCAATCTGGGTGGTTTTGCCAGACCCGTCGAGGCCTTCGATGACGATGAAGCGTGGTTGCATGAGTAAGGGGGGGAGTAAGGGGGGAAGGGAGGGAAGGGGAGTAAAGGAGTAAGGGGGGCTGTCTAATCTGCCTATGTTAGTCCATCACGGGTTTTTACCACCAAAACGCGAAGCGTTTCCCTTAAAAGCTCCTCTCCGCCGAGCCGGAGGCGAGGCTTGTTGGAGAGGGGTTGGGGTGAGGTGACTACGGAGCAACGCCAGCAGATTGGACAGCCTAGGGAGTAAGGTCCAATACCGCTAACCGCCGAAAACTACTCCTCTTCGGCGTATTTCTCCCGGCCGGAGCGGTCTACGACGGTAGAGCTGGCCTGTTGGGTTCCTTGCAGCACCATATCGAGGATGTTGATGTGGGCGGGCTGGGTGATCATGAAGCTGATGGCCTCGGCCACATCGGGCGAGCGGAGGGGTTGGAAGTCTTCGTAGATTTTGGCTTTTTCGGTGTCGCCGTCGTAGCGGACTACGGAGAATTCGGTTTCTTCCACCATTGCGGGGCAGATCTGGCCTACGCGGATGCCGTGTTTCACGAGGTCTAGGCGCATGGCGCGGGTGAGGGCGTCTACGGCGTGTTTGGTGGCGCAGTATACGTTGCCGTTGGGGTAAACTTCCTTGCCGGCGGTGCTGCAAACATTGACGATCATTCCGGCTCCGCGCTCGACCATTGCTGGGCTTATGGCGCGGGTGAGGTAGAGCAAGCCCTTTAGGTTGACGTCGATCATTTCGTCCCAATGATCAAGTTTGCCTACATGGATGGGGTCTGCGCCCTTAGCCTTACCGGCGTTGTTGATGAGGAAATCGATGGTTTGCCAAGCCTCGGGGAAGAGGTTTGGCAGGTTGGAGACGTCCTCGCGGTTGGTGACGTCGAGTTTGATGAGGAGGGTTTCCGTTTCGTGGGCCTCTGCCAATTCTGCGGCGAGTTCTTCTAGTCGTTCTTTTCGGCGCCCAAGGAGGACGAGGCGGAAGCCTTCGGCGGCGAGGCAGCGGGCGGTGGCGCGGCCGATGCCGCTGGTTGCGCCGGAGATCAATACGGTTTTTCCGGTTCCTTTTTTGGGCGGGGCCGCAGGTGCGGGGGCGGGTTCTGGGGCTTTGCTCCGTTCGGCAATCATGGCTTCTAGCGAGGCGATGTTTTGCTTGAGGGCCGTGAGCGCGTCTTCCTCGGCTGGCGTTGCGGAGGCGAATAAGGGCGCGGCCGCAAACGCCTTGCGGTTGGCCTCCGTATTGAAGGCGGGGTTGAGTGTGGTGGCGGTATTGAAGGCGATCTTGGCGCCGTCTAGCTCACCGGTTTTGTGGAGCAATACGGCCAGTTCGTACTGCGCGTACGCATGGGTGGGGTCTAGTACGAGGCCCTCGCGCAACACTTTTATGGCCTTTCGTTGGCGGTCTGCTGGGCCAGCGAGTAATAGTGCGTAGCGGTAAAAAGCGTCGGGGTTGGGGTTTTTGTCTTTGGTAGCGCGGCGGAGGTAAGCCGAGGCCTCTAGGTAATCTTTGGGGAAGTGCTCAGCGATCAGGATGCCTAGGCGGTAGTTGAGGTCTGGGTAGAAGGGCTCGTTGTCGGATAGTTGCTCCCAGTTGTCGCGTGCTTCTTGGTAGTTTGTTGCGGTGAGGTGTAGCTCTCCGTTGAGGTAGAGGGCGTCTGGGTGGTTGGGGTTTTTGACGAGCAGGGCCTCGGTTTCTCGGCGGGCGGCGGCGGCGTCTTCGGTTGCGGTAGCTAACAGGAGGGCGTAGTGGTAGTGTAGTTTGTGGTGGCCCGGCAGGGCATCGCGGCCTGCGTTGAGGAGTTCGAGGCCGGAGGCCGCGTCGCCTTCGTCGTGCATGCTCCAAGCGCGTTCGATCCAGACGTTGGCTTGCTCTTCGGGAGACATTTCTAGGCCGGTAGGCTCGTTGCTGGCGGGCGCACCTGGCAGGTCCGTTTGGTTGCTGCTGGTGGCTTGTTCCGTCAGGTCTTGGTTTGCGGTCATTGGGCTGGTGGGTTCTTTGGTGGGGGTAGGAGGAGGAGGTGTTTCGGTTTCCGAAGGAGGGCTTGGTTTTTCAGGTGAGGGCGTTCCCAAAACCTCTCCCTGCACCTGCGTGTATTCGCCCTCCTGCTCTGCTAAGTTTTGCACTTCTTCATCTTGCTTTGCGTTGCCCAGCATTTCTAGGCCGGGGATGCCAGAGAGGTCCATCGGAGCCGCTTTCTCGAAAGATTTGAACTCTTCCCACAGTTTAGGCCGCTCGGCAAAAATGAACAGTTGGTGGTAATAGTTGGCCGCAAACTGGGCTTCGGTAAGTGCCCAGCCGTCTTTGATGAGGTGCAGCAGGGCCTCTACCTGAATGCTCGTTTCCCGAATTTTTCGCTTGTATTTCGTGAAGGCTTCTCCGTTGCCCATCTCTTCGTCTGGTTGGCGCAGTTTGATGTAGCGGTCTTCCCAGAAGTTGACGTAGTGCATCACTTCGCGCTGGTTGGTCAGGCTGGTTTGGGTAGAGATGACTTCGTCTTGCAACTCATCATAGGTATGCGAGCGGATGAAGACAGGCAAGACCTCCCGGTTGGAGCCAAAGATTTCGTGCCCGCGCAACATACAGTTGGGGTTCGTCAGGAAATCGTCCGAGACCAAGATGATGGCAGGGCCTTCTGTATCTGCGAGCAAGTCGGCCAGTACGGGCCCTTCGTTTGCTTTGCCCACACTTACATGGACGAAGCTCACATGGCTGCTCAGGTCTCCCGCAATTCGGTGAGCAGTAGTCTGGTTATCGGTTACGTAAGCGAGGGTGATCGTCAGCATGGGGCGCAAGATAGAACTTACGAACGGAATTAGGAGGCAATGTTTAGTAGATTGCTAGGGCAAACAAAAAAACTTCCCTCCCCCACCAACGCCACGTAATTTTGCCCCGTCTCCCCCTATTGTAATGTCCGGATTTTAAACAACCTCCCAATCAACAAATTACCAATGAAAAGATTTTTCACCCTCGCGCTCTTGGCCGCCCTGACTTGCTCCTTGAGTAGCTGCCTAGAAGAAACCTGCAACGAACGCCGTACCGTGATCGGTTTTGAGCCCGTCACTATTACCGCCGGAGAATGGCGCGCCAATTCCGCCTTCTTCTGCGGAGTGCCGGAGCCAGTCTGCAACACCACCAGCTTCTACGTCTACGAGCAGTACCTCTTTATGGTAGAAGAGAATAAAGGCCTCCACATCTTCGACAACTCCGACACCAACAACCCGCAGAACATCACCTTCATGGAAGCCCCCGGCGGCCAAGGCATCGCGGTGCGCAACGGCATTCTGTACATGAACCAATACACCGACCTCGTGGCTTTCAGCCTCGACAACCCCGAAAACCCAACCCTCGTAGGCCGCACCGAAGACGTATTTGAGCCCTTCAGCATCTTCGCCCAAGTATTGCCCAACAACAACTTCGTGGTAGACTGGGTAGAAACCGGTGAGCGCCGTACCCTAGATTGTGACGACATAAACTTCAACCAAGGCACCTTTTGGCAAGATGACATCTTCTGGGCAGAAAGTGATCGTGATCTCGCCATAGCGGCCAACAGCTTCAGCGACTTCAACGGTGGTGCTCCGACAGCCGCCGCAGGCGGCTCAGCAGGCGACGTGGTAGGCCAGGGCGGTAGCCTCGCCCGCTTCACGATCAACAACGGAACCCTCTACGCCGTAGACGACGAGCGGCTGAAGGTCTTTGACCTCTCCGACCCCGAAAACCCCGTCTACGCCGACCAAGTCAACCTCGGCTGGGGCATCGAGACCATCTTCCCCTACCAAGACAAGCTCTTCATCGGTACCCGCACCGGAATGCAGATTTACGACGTCTCGACCCCGAATGCGCCCGAGCACCTCTCTACCTTCGAGCACGTACTTAGCTGCGACCCCGTGGTAGTAGCCAACGATCTCGCCTACGTCACCCTCTGGGGCGGCCGCGATTGCGGCAGCGTAGGGGATCAACTCGAAATCATCGACGTGAGCGACGCCAGCAACCCCGTCTCTCTCCAGATCACCCCCATGAGCAGTAGCCATGGCCTAGGCGTTGCCGACGGTAAGCTCTTCCTCTGTGCCCAGTGGGAAGGCCTCAAAGTCTTTGACCTTACCGACGACGGCCTGCTCGGCGAGCAGCTCTCCGGCTTAGACAACATCAACGCCCGCGACGTGATCGTACTGCCCGCCAACAACGACCTCATCGTGCTCGGCTACGCCGACGATGGCATCCAGCAATACGACTACGACGAACAAGGCCAGCTTACCCCTACCAGCAGGATCAATCTTTGTGACTAACTTGCCGTTAGAGATGGGAAACAAATAAACTTACGTTCTTGGCCGTCTTATTTTGCCCCATTTTCCACCAAAAAATATTTCCGTAGCTAAGGCTATGCAAAGATTTTTTGGTGGAAACTGGAACAAAATCGCCAGGCCAAGAACTGTAACTTTATTTATTTCCCATCCCTTATAAAACCTGACCTATGCGTTTACTTCTTTCCACGGCTCTATTCTTATTGTTCGCCCTTTCCCTTTCGGCCCAGCCGAAATCAGACAGGTATATTGATGTGGTCTATCGCCACAACGCTCCCCCCCTAGAGGGCACCGTTATCTCTTACGAATACAACCAACGGGTGGTGCTCGTTCTTCGAGACGGAGCCGTAAAGGAATTGCCGTGGGAAGAAGTAAAACGGGTAAACTTCAAGTACGACAAACGGTACTCCTTCAGCCGCTCTGAAGAAGTGACCGAAGTAGTAACTGAGCAAGAGCCCGTTCTCCCAGCCCCAAACCGTATGTTTCGGCATCAGGTTACAAGTTCGCTAAACTTTGGGCGGGTAACGAACAACAGCAACGGTTTTTTCCGCTCGTCTACTGCCATTGGGGCGGGCTTGGCCTATCACTTGCTCTACGACCTCTCCCGTGTAACCATCGGGGCAGGCCTAGACGTAAACCTGATGAACCACCAACGACAGGAGAACGTAATAGCTACTACGTTGCTCGTAGACTTGCCGATTGGCAAGGGGCGTTGGCGGCCGTTTGCCCGTATGGAATCTGGGCCTACCTTCCCATTCGGCAGCGGCAACGCTGACGAGAACATCACCAACCGTTCCCTTACCCTCCTCTACCACCCGGCCTTAGGCGTAGAGATTACGCCTCGCAACGGCAGCTGGGGCAAGATGACCATAGACATCGGCTATCGCTTCCTCAACAGCCGCTTCGAGCTTACCACCGCAAGCCTCGACGTAGTGGAACGCAACGTGAATTACCGCAGGCTCACCTTTAGGGGCGGCATGCGGTTTTAAACAAACATAACAAACCGCTATACATTGACGCTGATTAAGTGGCCCTTGCGCTAAAACGCGTAGCGTTTTCACAAGTCCCTCCCCCGTGGGGAGGGATTTAGGGAGGGGGTTTTAGGGTCGATGTATAGC
>CALEDI010000029.1 GCA_937949535.1 uncultured Lewinella sp.
AAAGCGCAAGCCCCAATTGAAATTAAACGGTATTACTAAATGTTAAAAAATAAAAGCTAAAATTATTTACGTTAACTCAAACAAACACAATTACTACAAATATGGCCCGAAGCCGCCTTTTTAATTGGTTTTTTTATGGGCATATCTGGATTGCGCTGGGGGCTACGGGGTTGTCTTGGTTGTCTTTGAGGATAGTTTACGGCTACCAAAACTGCATCTCAGAAAGCCCAGTGTTGTTGTTCATATTTTTCTCCACACTCGGCACATATACGCTGCACCGCTACCTTAGTTTTCAGCGGGCGGGCGAGCGTCCTTCCACCGTTCGATACGGAATTGTTGCACAACATCCTCAAGCCAGCCTTTGGATTGGAGGCGCCAGCATTCTGATTGCAGGCTACTTTGGCTTTTCGTTCATTACATCCATTTGGCCAGCACTTTTAGTGGCAGTTCCTATTACCATTTTTTACCTAACGCCTCCATTCCCTGACTGGCGACGGCTGCGCGATCTTCCATATTTAAAAAACATATGGGTTGCGGCGGCGTGGGCGATTATGACGGTCGTTGTTCCGGTTATGGTAATTGAATCCCAAGCAGGAATATACCGCCAAGATTTAAGCTTAGAACTATCAGGGTTAATAAGTATATTTACCTGTGGGTATGTTTCTCCAATCAACAATATCAACCTATATCTCGAACTTACCACACGGTTCCTTTTCACTGGTTGCATTGCACTACTTTTCGATCTCCGCGACCTTACGCTAGATCGCTCCCAGGGAGTTCGAACTATAGCCGAAGAGCTTCCAAAGTTGCACCGCATATTGGTTTATGGAGGCTTGGGAGTATCAGCCTTTTTATCTTTATTTGTATATTATAATGCGTGCTTGTTCCCCGGTCACGAAACCGTTTTAGCAAGTATATATTTGTTGATGATCCCGATAGCCTACTACACCTATAAAAGGTCCGATGAAAATTGGTATGCGGCGGTTGTCAATGGTTTGTTATTGTTACCGCCTTTGGCTTACTGCATAGCAAACATTTTCTTTGAGGGCGCTTACGCAGGTACAGGGTTGGGTTAAGGCATTGCTCTTTCAGCCTGAAGGCTGAAGAACCCTCGCGGCCTCAAGGCCGAGCAACCAAGGTCGCGCCGTACGCACTCGCTTGGGTGGCATCTGCGATGACGACTTCGCGGCCAGATCGCTCAGCGATCAGGGCTACCCACTCCGGTGATTTGGTGAAGCCCCCACTGCCAAGGATACGCTTTGCGGGGCCAACGACTTCCTCCAAGTTCCGGAGGATGACGACGAGGTTGTCGGTAACGCCTTCCAATACGGCGCGAGCGATGTGTGCGGGCTCGTGATGGCCGCGCAGGCCGGAGAGCGAAGCCGTAGCCGATGCATCCCACAGCGGCGCGCGCTCGCCGTAGAGCCAGGGGCCAAACTTGGGGCAAAGTTCGGGATCTACCGACAGCGCGGCGGCGATGAAGGCTCCAACGTCCGTAAAATGGGCGGAGAGGAGGTTTTGCCAGTAGGCCAACACCTTTCCGCCGTTGTTGGTGGGGCCTCCGATGACGTAGGTGCCGTCTTTCATTTTGTAGTTGAAGAGGCCGAGTGTGGGGTCTACGTAGGCTTTAGTGTGGGTGGTGCGTAGGGCACCGGAGGTGCCGATGCTGAGGGCGATTTCGTTGCTGTCCGTGATGCCGGAGCCGAGGTTGGCCAGTACGCCGTCGGAGCCGCCTAGGTAGAGGGGAACACCGGTTAATCCCAGTTCTTTAGCGACGGCGGGCCGCCATTTGAGCTTGGTGGCGGCGGGTTTGATGGTGGGGAGTTTGTTTGGAGAGATGCCTGCTTTGGTGAGGGCGGTCTCCGCCCATTGGCTGGTTGCGAGGTTCATCATCCCGGTGGCGGAGGCCAGTTGTTCGTCGAGCAAGAAGCCGCTCTCGCTCCAGCGGAGGACTAGGGCAGACTTGAGGTCAGAGACGTAAGTTGTAGCAGCCATCCGTTTGGGGTGTGCGCTGGCTAGCCAGCGGAGCTTTACGAGTGGTGACATGGGGTGGAGGGGCGTTCCGGTTAGTCCGTGCAGGTTATGGCGGTCCTCGCTTTTAAAACCCTCCATTGCATCCTGCGGCCGCGCATCCGCCCACGTAAGCACGTTGCCCAAGGGCGAATAATCCGCGCCAAGCAACAACAGGCTGTGCATAGGGCAACTGAGGCCAACGCTTTTGGGCTTTGCGCCCATACTCCTGATGAGCTCTGCCAACGCCGCCTCCGCAGCAGAGAAAACAGCCTCCGGCTCCTGTTCCGCCGCCCCTGGCTCAGGGTGCAACAGCTCGTAGCCCCGCTCAACGATGCCGATCATTTCTCCCGCGTCGTTGAAGGCGCAGGCTTTGGTGGCGGTAGTGCCGATGTCGAGGCCGATGGTGTAGTTCATGGTACAGGTTGCAAGTTGCAGGTTGCAGGTTGCAGGTTGCAGGTTGAGGTCAAATTTACCCCAAGTTTCAGAATAGCACGCCTCAGCCAGTGTTTTCATCGAGACCCACCGACTGCGGCGCGTACATTTTCAGTTCACCCTTGCACAAAAAGAAAAACCAGCTTATCTTTGCAGCCGCTTAACCAAATGGCGCGGTAGCTCAGCCGGTTAGAGCGCAGGATTCATAATCCTGAGGTCGGGTGTTCGAGTCACCCTCGCGCTACATTAAGAATCAAGGAGTTGCGGTGAAAACCGTGGCTCCTTTTTTCTTTTGGGTACGGCTTATCCCCAAGCTTCTACACTATTCCGTAACTTCGCACCTTCAAACAACCCCATGGGAAAAGTAATCGCCATAGCGAACCAAAAAGGAGGTGTTGGTAAAACGACCACCTCCATCAACCTAGCTGCTAGTCTAGCCATTCTGGAGCGGAAGGTACTACTCGTTGATGCGGACCCGCAGGGCAACGCATCCAGCGGCGTAGGCATACCCTCTGATGACTTGGAAGAGACCATTTACGACGTGCTGGTCAACGATCTTGACGTGAACGAGGTCATCTTCGAGACCGAGACGCCCAATCTCCACCTCATCCCCGCCAGTATCAATTTGGCTGGTGCGGAGGTAGAACTCATCAACCGTTTCCGCCGCGAAGACGTGATCAAGACCAACATCACCGAAAAAGTACGCGCAGACTACGACTACATCATCATTGATTGCCTACCGAGCCTCGGCCTGCTCACCATCAATGCCCTCACTGCTGCCGACACCGTACTCGTCCCCGTACAGTGTGAATACTTCGCCCTCGAAGGGCTCACCAAGCTTCAGGACACCATCGTGAAGGTACAGGAACACCTGAACCCACAACTGGAGATCGAAGGCATCCTGTTGAGTATGTACGACTCACGCCTCCGACTGGCCAATATGGTGGTAGAGAAGGTCCGCGAAATCTTCGGCGATCAGGTGTTTGATACCATCATCCACCGCAACGCCCGCATCAGTGAAGCCCCAAACATGCACTTGCCCGTCGTGATGATCAACGCCGGTAGCCGAGGAGCGATCAACTTCCTGAACCTGGCGGAGGAGTTCCTCAAGAAAAACAGTTAGGTAGGTTGCAGGTTACAACCTGCAACCTGCAACCTGCAACTTGTAACCTGCAACCCGCAACCCGTCCTCAAATGCCAAAGAAGAACCGTAGCAAGAAGAAACCGACTTTAACGGAAGAAGCGCCAATATCCGCGCCAACCTCCTCCCGCTTCCAGTTCTTCACTTGGATGTGTGCTTTCTTTTTTCTGGCCGCGTTGCTGCTTCGGGCCGACGTAATTACCGTTTGGCCGGGAGCCGAAGGCTACGCGCTTGACCATGCACTGAGCAACCAGCGCGGCGGCTCTATGCTTTCTTTCCTTTACCACCAGCTCTTCCCGCTTGGGGAGGGCATCGATGCGGAGACCCAGGCCGTCTGGCTTTTTCCGCGTATGCTTTCCGCATTGGCGGTGTTGGCTACGGCGGTATTCACCTACCGGTTTGCGGGTAAGCTCTTTGGCAAATCGGCCATCAGTTTGGGCCTCGTTTGCGCAGGGGCCTCACTTTTTCTGCCTTTCTTCGGCAAGGTGGCTACCCCAGATGCCCTGGCCCTGCTGGGGCAAGCAGGCTTTTTCTGGACGATCTTGCTGGCGGGGGCCGACAAAGAGAAAAACCACCTCTTGCCCGCAGGGATTTTCCTGCTGCTGGGCGGCATTGCCGCGCCTTTGTCTACCTTGGTTTTCGGGCTGGCCACCATCCTTACTGGTCGCCTCCTGATGGGCGGCGGCAAGCAATGGATGCTACTGCTGACGCTGTTGGCGCTGCCGCTGATCGTGCTTATGCTGCAAGGCAACCAAGGGATAAGAAGTTACTGGTTCTGGGGTGGGCAGCCATTGGCATACGGGAAGTTTATTGGCTATACCCTATTCGGTATGGCGCCGCTTTCAGGCTGGCTACTGGGCGGCATCCGAGACTTGGTGTATAAGGTTAAGCGCGGCGAGCAAACGAGTCGATTACTAGCTGCGGGCTTAGGTATCGGCCTTCTGACCCAATCATTGGTGTTCCCGCTCATTCTGGCACTGGTAGCGGGCAAACAGATGCAACTCTACTTCCGAGAAGGCAACTACCCCTGGAAAGACTGGGTGCGCTCTGGCGCTACGGTCCACCTCATATTTGCCTTCATTGCTACGGTGGTGCTTTTGTCTCAGGTTTCTATTTCGTTTCCCGGCCCGGGCTTCCGAGCGGCCTTGGGGATGGGCGCGGCTTACTGGATATTTTCTTTATTCGGGGTACTTGGGTTGTACGGAGACCGAAGAGACTTTGCCCTTGGCGGCAGCGTTCTTTCGGGGCTGCTGGTTACGCTCTTCTTCTGGGTGCAGGTGTACCCCTACTACGAAGCTACGCGCAACTGGCCCACCCGCATTGCGCAGCAGATGGAAGTAAAACTGCCTACCTACGTGCCGCCTACCGCAGATTACAGCAACGCCCTACCCTACTTTCGGCGGGCGGGCATTCCTGTTGACCCAGACTCTACTACCGCAGATCTACGGCTGACCAGTTGGTCTCCGGCAGACACGCTTAACACGGCAGGGATCGAGCTTACCGGGCGGGTGCTTTGGGAGCGGCGCGTGTTTGGGGTCCGAGTGATGGAGTGATGGGGGCTAGGGCTAGGGTGTGTAATCTGTAATGTATTCTCTCCGCGCGCAAACCCCCTCCCCAAACCCCTCCCCACGGGGGGGAGGGGCTTATAAAAACGCTGCGCGTTTTGATAATAGTCAGCGGACTAATTTATAGGCAGATTACACACCCTAGGGCTAGAGCTAGTGGGCAGCGAGATCATTTTTGTGCCGCGTCGGTCATCACCTGCTCCATGATCTTGACGCCTCGTTTGGCCATTGAGGCGAAGTCGTCCATGCCGTCGTTGGGGAAGTTCTGGCGGGTTCGGTGGATCCAGAACTTATCCGATAGTTCGTGGCCGAAGGTTTGTTCTACGCCTTTTCGGCCCAGCGTCATGCCCAACATTCCGGCCCACGTGGCGGTTGGGTTGTCTGAATCCCAGCCGCAGAGCGCACCGATTTTGATGGTTTCTTTTAGGTCTCCCTCGCCGTAGAACAGGCTAATTAGGGAGGCGGCGAAGTTGATTCCGCTGGCGAAGCAGCCATTGCAGTAGAGTTTTTGGGCGGTGATGTTGTAGCCGTCTTGCCCCGCTATTTGGTAGCGTTGGTACACTTCGTCTCGGCATTGTTCCCACGGTATTCCGGCTTGGTGGCGGGCCTTTACGAAGTCGTACATTTTAGCAGGGTAGCGGTCTTTGCGGAGGTGGAGTCTTGCTTCGTTAGCCCAGTTTTGCACCTGCGTGCGCGCCACAGCACCCATATTTGCAGCAGCCAATGAATACATTATCACGTAAAACTCAGCAATTTCAGCCGCTTCTTCCCGCGCCGTAACCCGGATGGGGAGGTGGGCCAGTTCTAGCGCAAGTTTCGGGTTTCCGGGAGCAAAGAGCCCGAAAATCTCCGTCGTCAACTGAGCATCAATCATGGCGTAGTGCGCGTTGAAGCGCGGGTCTGAGGTGAGGGGTGGCAGGGTATCTGCCCGCATCATATCGAAGGCGCGTTGGTTGCTCACCCACAGGTAGTTCTCCTCCTCCGGCCGGATGTGTTTAAGCCACCCGTTACGGATTTGTTCGGCAGAAAGGCGCGGGCCGTGTTGCTCCATCAGGTGCTGATACATATACTCGATGTCGGTATCGTCATCAGCGCCCCAAACGGTGTCTGGGCCAAGCAGAACGAAGTCGATTATAGGCGAAATGTTGCTGACCGAGTCTCCGCTCCAGATGTTTGGCAGGTCTGGCCCGCCCCAGTTTTCGCGGGTGTAGAACGCTCCTGTTCGGATGTTTCCGACATCGCCAATCTTGTCCATTTCCGTAATCAAGCCCGTCCAGTTGGCAATGCACTGCGCAAGCCAAAAGCCTTCAAGTTGGTCTTGGTAAACGGCCCTGTCTGGCGTTGTTTTGTGTCCCTGTTCATCTAGTGATGTAGCAGTAGATGAGGGCGACTGCGCGCAGGATGCAAGGTGGAGGATGAAGGAGCAGAGTAAGGCGACCGGCAAGCGTTTCATGCCTGTAAGGTAGTGCTTTTGGTGTGCCTCAACCTTACTTCCCTCCAAATCGGTACCGGCTCCCCATTCTAAGGCCACCAAGGTTGATCCGGTCTCGGTAAGGGCCAACGCCTTCTCCGTCGCGGAAGTAAATCACCCTTCCAATTGAAGGCGATAGGTACAGGCTCCAGCGTGGGTTCATGATGCGCTCCACGGTGAGTCCTCCCTGGAGGTAGAAGCTTGAGTTCACCAACATAGAGCCTCCTTCCAGCCATCCTTTCGGCAGCTCTTTCAGTTCGCGCTCGCTAGTGTGATCTCCTTGTGGTGGGCGTTGGCCACTCGGTATTCCGTTGGGGAAGAAACTACTTGGCCCCGAATACCCATCGGCGGCAATTTCTTCCTCGAAGGCTTCAAATTTAGCAACTATTTCGTCGTGGTCTTTGATGACGGGTTTAGCGATTACACTCAGGCTCATGCCTACACGAGCCGCGACGCGCCAGCGGTCGTTTTCCGAAAGGGTATGCTTATAGTTGAAGGGGAATTCGATAGCGTGATAGATGAATTCGCTGTAGCCCTTTACTGGGTTGCGAGGCGTGAAGTATTCCTGATAACGCCATTCCAAAGAAGCTGGCAAGTAAGCCCTACGGGAATAAATGACCCCAATCTGTAGGGTATTCCGTCCTTTATTGATGTCTAGCAGCCCGCCAGCGGTAAAGCCCGTCGTGTAGCGGCGTTCGCTGTTGATGTCGAACTCTCCGGCCAAATGCCCTGGGGTTATCACTTGGTTTACATCCATCGGAGACACGAAGCCGTTGGCGTAGTAGTACACGGGGGCGGAGTTGTCGATCTCGGCGAGGTTAAGCATCGGGCTCGGAATCACGACCCTCTTTTGTAGCGGCCGGATTTCGAGGCTAGCAATAGTTTCGGGCAGGTACACATTCTTGCCGGTAGCCTTCGAGCCTCTGGTTGTGGCTGGTGTTTGCGCTGTCGCAATTATTCCCTCGGTGGGTAACACCAACGGCATTTTGCTTGCCCTCAGTTTGCTTTCCTGTATTACGGAGGTAGCCATCTTGGTTACTTTCCCCGTGCTTTCGGTTTGCGAGTTGTCGTTTTCTTGGTTAGCTGTAACGTCGTATTCGGTTGTTTCCCCTACGGCGACTGAGGTCATTGGTAGCGGGAAGCCGTTGTCCAGTTCTGCTACTGGCCCGAGGCCATTGCCTTGCTCGGGGCCGAAGCGGAAGAGGAGCAGAATTAGGCTCATGAGCAGTGCGCTTTCCGTCACCTTCCAAGCCGCAACGGTGCTGCGGCGCCAACCGATCAGTTCGAGGCGGGCGGCGAGTGCGGCCCAGCCGGAAGAGCCCGACGGAGCCGAACGGGCCAGCCCGTCGGTAACGATGGCGTCTACGGCATCGTCGTTTTCTTGGTTCATTTTAGCCGCGAGCGTTTCCCAGCTTCCTGCGGCTACCGCAGGCCTTAGCGTGTTTAGCTTTTCGGCGAGTACGGTTTCTGCTGCCGAGCGGTGGCCTAGTTTGCTTTCCAGTGCGTACCATCCTGTGGCGGCTTCGGTAGCGGCCAAGCCGGTAAGGGCGTTGCGCAAGTGCGCATCGTCTGGTGCATCTAGGGTGCGCTCCATCGCTTCCCACCCGGCGGCGGAAGGTGCTTCCAGCGGAAGCTGGCGCAGTTGGTCTCGGACCAATTCGTCAATGTTCGTGTAAGTTTCCTTCATTATTACTAGCGGCCGGGGGCAGTTAATACTTTTTGCAGTTTACCCCGGGCTTTTACCAGGTTAGAGCGGCTTGTGCTTTCGGTTATCGTCAGGCGTTCCCCAATTTCTCGGTGGCTGTAGCCTTCAACGACGTAGAGGTTAAAGATGGTACGGTAGGTGGGTGGTAGTTTTTGTACTGCAGCCAAGATTTCACGCGCACCGAATTGGGCAAAAACATCTGGCGCATCGCTGCTTAGGGAATAGGCTTGGTCTATGTCTTCTGTGCGCCGACGAGCGTTGCGGCGGTATTGGTCTATGGCTGTATTTACGGTAATGCGGCGCATCCAAGCGAGCAGTGCCGTACCAGACTCGTACTTACCGATTTTTTTGAAAATCTTGATGAAACTTTCATGCAGTAGGTCCATCGCTTCGTCTTCGCTGCCGGCGTAGCGTTGGCAAACGGACATCAGTTGGCCGTAGTAGGTTTCGTAAAGTACTTTTTGGGCCGCTCGGTCACCTTTCATCAGGGCGGCGATGAATTGTTGCTCGTCGTTATGTAAATCAAGCGTTAGATCCATAGGGGGTAAGGATAAGGTATTTTCGGCTTAAAAAGTCGACTAATTATCCGTAAGATATACGTTTTCAAGCAATGATTCGCTGCCTTGCCCACATATTTAACGCTTTGGCGGCTGGCTTACAGTGCTAACGATTCAGTTCAACAGAAGATCATGCGGTTGTGAGGGCGCGCACGCAGGATGCAAGGCGGGTTGAAAAGCAAAGCGGGCACCCCTACATTTCGTAGAGGTGCCCGCTGCCGTCTTGCCTTCGGGCTTTTAGCCCAAGGCGAGATGCAAAAGCATTGCTTAGTACTTGATGGATACGGTATAGCTATCGTTGTTGCTGCTGCCAACAAAGTTGATCGCATCGATACGAACGAGGTAAGAGCGGTCTCCTTTACGAACTACGAGTACGTCGCCTTCCTGAAGCGCTTGGGTTACGATCTCGTTACGGCTCACGTCTCCGTCGGCGTCTGGGAAGTCGTCCGAACCATCGGGCATTGTACCATTCTCAAACAGCGTAGCGATCTCTTCCTGCGTGCCGATGCTGGCGAAGGTAACGCCGTCGCCCAAGCCGGCGAGGTTCGCGATGAGGAGTACTGCGTCATTGGTAGCACTTACTTGTGTACGCCAGTTTTCTCCTGCTACGTTGAGGTTGATGCCTTCGTCTTCAATCTCCGCATCGGGGCTATTGAAGGCTACAGCCTCACCTGTGTCAAGATCAAGACCGCCCTCCATGCCGCCACTGGCGTTGAAGAATACGCCCGTTGTATCGAAAGTGATGGCTGTTCCTGCGGGGATGTCGTAGGTAATGGTTACTGTTTGTTCGGCGGTGATGCCGTTTACATCTGTAACGATGAAGGTGTAGCTCCGGCTGGTGTTCATGTCAACGGTAGGGCGGATGTTGATGTCGTAGGTTACGCCCATATTTTCCGCATCAATCAGGTTGAGCGGGTTCGCGGCGTTGAACGCTCCTCCGTTGAAGGTTAGGGCGCTAGCATCCATGGTTAGGCCATCTTCCAGAATGGTAAGAGAAGCCAAAGGGTTTTCGGTGTCGTCTAGGCGCAATTTCACGTCGAACGAGGGGTTACGGCTAGTGATCGTAAGGTCTCCACTAACGAAGCCGTCTTCCACCAGCAGGTCTACGGTTGGGGCAGATACGGTGTAAGTAACAACTACTTGGGTAGAGCCTACTTCATTGTCGTCATCTATGAGTTCGAACGAGAAGGTTACCGGCCCAGCGATTGTGTTGCTTGGCGTAATTGCAATTTCGTAGGTAAAGCCTAGCGCATCGCCATCGGGGATGATGATGGGGTTGTTGGCGGTCTGGCCGGTCCGGAAGTCTAGTTGGGAAAACGGAATCAAGGTTCCGTTTTCCAGAATACGGAGGTTGTTCAGCTCTGCATCGCCGTCTTGTCCGGAAACATTGACGATGAAAGCAGGAGAAGACAAGGGCAACTCTTGGTTGAAGCTCACCAGTCCGGTTCCGCTATTGAGGGTTATGACGGGGTTCAAAACAACGCCGCCGCCGCCGCCGCCGACACCGCCGCCGGTATCTGGGTCACAGCTAGCAGAGAACATTACGATGAAGGCAGCCGAGAGGATTACGGCAAAACGATAAAATAAACGCATAGAAATTGGTTTATGGGGGGTTAAGTATTGGTTAGAATCTTCCTTTATAACGTCTGTTCTAGAGAAAGTAACCAAATGAAAGTTTAAAAAATGATTTTATTTGGCGTGAGGTTTCCCCGTAAAGCGGCAACTTGGTTTACTGACCATCAAAAAGGCCATGACTTCCGGAGAAGCCATGGCCTGAACGTTTTGAGTGAATTTGTCGGTAGCCGACTATTTTGCAGCAGTAGCTGCGTCTCGGTAGGTTTGCATCTTAGCACTATCCGCATTGCGGTAGCGCGGGCCACACTTAGCGAGGATAGCGGCCATCTTTACGTTAGACAGCTTTGCCATCGCAGCGGGGGTTTTAACACCAGCTGCTTCGAACTGTTTGGCCATAGCGGGGCCTACGCCAGCAATTGCGACTAGCGGGCTAGCAGGAACGGCAGGTGTTTTGCGTGGGCGGCCTGGGCCTTTCTTCGCACCACCGGCTGCGGGTTTAGCCGTCGTTGCTTTTTTCGGGCGGCCTGGGCCTTTCTTCGCACCACCAGCTGCTGGTTTAGCAGTTGTCGCTTTTTTCGGACGGCCGGGGCCGCGCTTGGCAGCAGGTTTAGCGGCAGGCTTCGCAGCAGCAGTTGTCGCTTTTTTCGGGCGGCCGGGGCTACGCTTGGCTTTGGTAGCCTTCTTGGCCGGAGCACCTGCACGCAAGATGGCAAGCTCGGCCTTCAGGGCTTCCACCTCGATGCGAGCAGCCTTTGCTTCAGCGTTCGCTTTTTTGAGCTCTTTCTTGTGTTTCTTTCGCATTTCTTTCAACTCTGCCGAGTTTGCGGAGAATGCCTCCTGTGCCGCATCAAAGCGACTGATGAGGCTCATCACCTCTTTTTTTAAATTAGCCATGTATCTGTTTTGAGTAAATAAGGAACGCTAAATTTAGACTCTTTGAAAAGTCGTTCCGTTAGTAATTAGTAAAATCTCAGCAAGTAATCCTTACTGGCGTGTTGTTTAAGCAGTACAAATATACGTGCAAAAAAAACAACTACACTTTCCAAAAAACTAACCACGTGTATATCAAACTTATAGCAGAAACCACACTACTGGACGTTTTTAAAAATTTCCCGAAGAGAGAACTTCCAGCATTTCTGTAAACATTGATGTATTTAAGGAGCGCCAACCCAAAGCTGTTCAATACTTTTACTCGCCCGTACATAACATATTCCTCTATATCAATGATTTCTACGGTCTTCTCCCCAGTTCAATTTAGACCGCAGGGTATCCATAAAACTAATCCCAGGCAGCTTGACCAATTGAATGCCAAAATCATTCTTCCTTACCGCAAGGCTGTGAACGGAAGTAATTGTTTCAAAGCGCGAATCTAGGGTACACAGAAAATTCTCTGCCCTACCCTCTATTTCAAAACTGATTACAGAATCATCACTCAATACAATAGGGCGAACATTAAGGTTATGTGGCGCAACGGGCGTTACCACAAAATTACCCGATCCGGGGAATACAATCGGCCCTCCGCAGCTAAGGCTGTAGCCCGTTGAGCCCGTTGGGGTAGCAACGATAAGCCCATCGGCCCAGTAACTATTTAGATAAGCTCCGTTAACAAAAGTATGAATGGTTATCATCGAAGATGTATCCCGTTTCAACAATGTAAAATCATTGAGGGCAAAAGGTGTATCACCAAATATAGGTAAGCTTGATTCCAAGTAGAGCATATCCCTAGTTTCGGTAGCAAACCGCCCAAGCGCCAGCAAACGCAGGGTCTCACGCAGCTTGGTTTTCTCTACCCTAGCCAAAAAACCCAACCGACCTAGGTTAATGCCCAATATCGGAATACCATAATCCCTGACCAACGTAGCAGCCTTTAATATCGTTCCATCTCCGCCCAAAGTAATGATCATATCAAAACGCTTGATTTTGAAGTCGAGGTGGCCCTCTATTTGGCCAACATCTTTCTTAAAATCAATATGCGGTCTAAGTTCTTCAAGGTAAGGGCCGTACACGTAGGTAGAGAAATTTTCTTCGGCCAATAGGTCGAATAGTTCTTGCACCCGAGGAATGTCTTTCTCCTTTAGCAACTGACTGTAAATAACTACCTGCATACTATTTTTTTTAAAAATTCAGGCTGAGAGCCAAGAGTATGTTTCCTTCGCCCAAGTGATTGCGGTTGTACTGCAAGCTACCAACCATGTCGTAAAACAATACCACATCGAGCCCCAAGCTGGCTCCGGTAAGCAAGGTATTGTTTAATTCGTTGCTCTGCCCCGCGAAGGGCGCGTTCGCGATACCCTGGTTAAACTGAAAAGCGAGTAAAACCCTCACCGGTATGTACCGAAACGCATCAATGAATACCAACTTCCCAAGGTCAAGGTTTGTTTTAAATAGTTGCCGCCGCACCCCAAACCTCCAGATGGCCATATCCAACCCATCCACCACATAGAACTGGTAGCCTACCAAACCGTTGTTCCCAAACCCAATCGCTCTGTTCTCCAAGAATGGTTGCTGGCTGCGGATGAGGCTGTACTTTCCGGCCAGGCCAGCGTTGATGGAAAGGTATTCGCTCAGGGGCCAAAATTTCCGAGCGGATAGGCCCACCGTTAAACCGTCGCGCTCCCCAGTAAGGCCCAAACCGTCCTTAATCAAATTCAAGGACAAGAAATGACCGCTCCAGGGGTAATTCCGAACGTCTCGTTGGTCGTTTTTGTATTCATAGCCCAACTGGTAGAACCGCTGGCTGTTCCGCCCTCCGCCGAAAAACTCAGGGTTTAGCACGTTGGCGATCGTGTCGGCAATCCTTGTAGAGCGGTATCCCGTTCGGAGCGTGTGGGTAACGTAGAGGCGTTTGCGGTAATTAAAAGCAACATCAATTTTGGTCTCTTTGAATACAAACTGGTCGGGGTCTTGGTAAAATTCCTGTTGGTTGGCAACCGTCTGGTAGTTTTGCTCTCGCCGCTGCGAGAAGCTGTAATTGAGGTCTACCCCAATGTTTTTGGCCTTATTCAAATATGGCAAGCGGTAGCCCGCTTCGTATTTTCGGGTATACCCGGTGGTGTAACCAATTTTAAACCGGTCTCGGCGGCCGGTAAAGTTGTAGTAAGACAGTTTTGCGCCAAGGTTTACCCGGTCTAGGGAGTGGTTTTCGTCTCGCCACCAAACGTTGAAGTTTCGGTCTGCCAAACTGAAGACGGGTACGGGGTAGATGTACCAAGTTTCCCGCATATCAATAAAAAATTGCAGTTGCCCGGGGCCAAGCAGGCTGTCTGAATACGCAATATCTACGCTTGCGAATAGGCCCGTATTCATCAGGGCGGCGTAAGTAAGGGCGACTTCTTCTTCCAATTTATTCTCTGCAATGCGTGCACCTTTGCCGAAGGTCATCTCCCGAAACACCACCCCATCTCGGGTGCGCTTGTGGCCACGGAGGAAGATATCAACGATGGTCACCGTGTCTGGCGGAGCGAAGGAGGAGGTCTGACCAGTATCGGGGTAGCCCGCTCCCTGTACTCCACAAAAGCAATGGAAGACCAATAGTATTACGAAAATGCACTTCATTGGCCCCAATAACGGCATTTCGGTTGAATTACTTGCCCCTACTGAGCGCAACACCTGCCAAGACGAGGACAATTGCGGGTATTTGTAGCGCAGCAAAGCCTTCCCCATCAAACAACCCCCACAAGAGCGCAACCAGCGGGATGATGTAGCTCACCGTACTGCTAAACACTGGGCCAGTCCGTTGTACCATCCTAAAGAAAATGATGCTAGCGAGGACCGTACTACCAATAGCGAGGCCAGTAACACAAGCCAACGCCCACCACCCCTCGTTGGCGGGCGCGGCGGTTATTGTACCCACCACTGCACCTGCGGTCAGCGCCCAAATAAGCGCAGGTACGCCAACGATGAAAAAGCTGCAAACCGTGATGGTGAGCGAAGAGACATCGTTGAAGTAGGCCGCCACCAAATTGGAACTCGTAGCATAGCAAAAGCAAGCAAACAACACCAAGCCCGCGTAAGCAAACTGCGTCGTTTGCCCCGCCTCTCCCGGTGCGGCCCAAGCCAACATAACAGCCCCCAACAGCCCCAACAAAACACCAATAAACTGCCGCCGCCCCGCACTTTTATCGGCAAAAAACAACCACGCGAGCAAGAAGGTGCAAAGCGGGTTGAGGGCGCTCAACATCCCCGTCAGGCTACTACTCAAATGAACCTGAGCATAAGGAAAAAGAAACGACGGTAAGCCCGTGCCCGTAATGCCGATAACAACGAGCAGCGGCACTTGGCCCCAACTGATTTTACGCAAATGCACGTACGCCAAGGGCGCCAACGCCACCGCCGAAATGCCCAGCCGCAAAGTTGCAACCTGCAATGGCGTAAAAACATCTAATCCTCTTTTTATAAGGATATAACTCGTACCCCAAACAACCGCGAGGCCAATGAGGTAAAAGTAATCTTTCGTTTCTGGGCTGTTCGGGGTTGTTTCCATTGGCGGCGAAGGTAGTTAGTAGGTTGCAAGTTCCAAGTTGCAGGTTGCAAGTTGCAGGATGCAGGTTGCCGTGTAGCATGTGTTGCAAGTGTTGCAAGTTGCAGCAGGTTGCTCGGCTCAACCTGCAACCTCCTACTCTACCAAGCCCGAAGACTTCACCGTTTCCAGCCCGCCGTCTTCGCCGCGCACCAAGAAATAACCTTCTAGGTCTGGGTTGGCCTCCACCAGTTCGAGGGCGCGCTCGGGGCCAACCACCATGCAGGCCGTCGCGTACGCATCGGCCGTAGCGCAGTTGGGGGCGAGTACGCTGGCGCTGAGTAGGCGGTTGCGTTCTACCAGGCCGGTTTTGGGGTTTATGGTGTGGCTGAAGGTTGCGCCATCGACTTTATAGTAAGACAGGTAATTGCCGGAAGTTGCGATGGCACGGCCGCCGCTGAGAGGCAAGACGCCGGCGCGGGCGATTTTAGATTTGTCTTCGTCTGGTAGCCGGATTCCCACGTTCCAAGGCTGGCCGTTTTTGGTGCCGCTGCCGCGCATCTCGCCGCCTACGTCGATCAGGTGATCGGGCCGCCCTGCGGCGGCGAGCAGTTCGGAGATGAGGTCTACGCCGTAGCCCTTGGCGCTGGCGTTGAGGTCGAGCGCTACGCCAGGGAGCGTCTTTTTGAGCGTTGTTCCTTCCAACTTCACCTTATCTAAACCAACGAGGCCCAACAGGGCATTTACTTCGTCCATATTGATGCTGGCGGTTTGCCTCTTTTCGCCCGTACCGAAGCCCCAGTATTTCACTAGTGGCGCTACGGTGGGGTCGTAGGTTCCGTCGGTGGCCAAGCTTACCCGCTGGGCTATTCTTAGGTTGGGGATAAAGTGGTCTGTATCGCCAATGTCTACCCCAACTTCGCTTTGGTTAAACGCATTCAGCTTGCTGTCTGGCACCCAAGCGGAGAGCTCTAGGTTGTAGGCATCCAGCAGGCTGTCTACGCGGTTTTGCAGGCCAGGAATAGCGTCTCCTAGGTATGTAACCCGGTAGTAACTCCCCATTGCTTCCCCTTGAAAGCGGACGACTTCGGCGATGTGCTCGGGGTCTGTAGCGGCCTTTTGGGGGGCGCGGTCGCAGGTGCAAAGCAAGGGTAAAAGGAGTAAGGATAGAAAGGAGATGGGGATGGTCTTGCGCATAGTTTTGCAAAGATAAAGCGAGACTGGAAAGTGTGTTACCTTCGCCGTATTGGCCAACAGCGAAGTGGCAAAGGTTTTCTCCAACATTCTTATCACCCTACTCCGGACCATCCGGAGTACGACGCCCCTCCCTCCCCGAGCCAGTCGTTCATCCTTCTTATCCGGAGTACAACTCCTCAACCGCAAAGCCGTTTATGCTCCTAGCCTTCGACGCCCACTACACCGACACCACCACCCGCCTGGCGGCCGCCGTCTTTGAAGACTGGACGGATGCGGAGGCGCAGGAAATCCGTACTTGGCACGGCGGCCCAGCCGCCGCCTACCAACCCGGAGAGTTCTACAAACGAGAACTCCCCCTCATCCTGACCGCCCTGGAAGACTTCGACCTCAGTACCCTAGACGCCATCATTATTGATGGTTACGTTTACCTCAACGACCAAGGGCGGCTTGGTTTGGGCGGCCACCTCTACCACGAACTCGGGGCGCACATCCCGGTGGTTGGCGTAGCCAAGTCTTACTTCCGAGACACGAACGCCCTACCCGTCCTCCGGGGCGAAAGCAGCAAGCCGCTCTACGTAACAGCAATGGGGATACCACCCGAAGACGCCGCAAACCACCTCCGCACCATGGCCGGCGCGTACCGAATGCCCGATGTTTTGGCTGCCGTAGATCGGGCTACGAAGGAAGAATAAATTACCGCGCCGCCTCAACTTCAGGGATGACTTCCTCCAACAAGTTTATGTAACGATCTAGGTGAAAAGCCCGCAGTTCTGAATGCCGACGTAGCGCAATGAGGTCTTTCACGCCGTTTTCTCGTAACCCCTCAAGACTGGTTATGCAAAGGCCGAAGTCTTCCGGTTTCTTCCCTTGGAGGCAGTAAATGTTTAGGTAGTTGGAAATGTTTGCGAGGCCCTCTAAGGCCAGTTGATCGTGTCGCATCAAATCAGCCTTCACGTAGTCGTTGCGGAAGGTAGCTATTGAGGAGAGTTGCTGCCGCAGCTCTATGTCTTCCAGCAATAGTCCATCTCCGGAGCTGTTCATGAGCTCAAAGTTCATCGGGGGGAAAGTTCGGAATACTCCACGGGCCATCACCATTCCCGTGCGGCCTACAGCTTCTGGTAGGCGGGCGGGCTCCATTGTAGCGAATGCTTCGTTCGCGAAAACCATATCATCAATATCGCTCTCGCTGTCCGCAAGGTTGGTCTTGGTAGACTCCAACTCTTCTTTGAGCTCTTCGCTGATGGCCTCTAGGTAGGTGGCGAGCTTTTTACCGTCTTTAACGGACTGGGCACAGCGGTCTACCCCAAAAGCGATAAACAAAGACAAGAGAATGAGGGAAACCTGAAGTAGGTAGTCTTTCCAGTTGAAAGTTGAGGCAGGCATAGCGAAGGGTTAGTGCCTCAAGATAAACAATCTTGCTTAAGATTGCCGTATATTCAACCTCAAAACCTAGCCAAATGAAAAACCTTTTTATCCTCCTGATGGTCTTTTGCGTTTTACCGCTCGTGGCCCAGCCCGTAGGCTACCAAAAGCCAGCTAAAGCCATCCTAGACCTCGTAGACGTGCCCCTTGCCCCCGGCGTCCTCATGGACGACGCCCGCGAGCACATGGTGCTCACCTACCGAGACGCCTACAAATCCATCGAAGACCTCAGCCGCCAAGAAATGCGGCTCGGTGGCCTTCGTATCGACCCCGCCACTAATATCGGTAGCCGAACGACTTACTACAACAACGTTGCCGTCCGTCGTGTAACCGGAAAAACAGAACTCATGGAAGTGATGGGCCTACCAGACAAGCCCAAGCTCGCCAACTTCACCTGGAGCCCAGACCAAACAAAAGTTGCCATGACCCACACCACCCCCGACGGTGTGGAGGTTTGGTTCCTAGACGTTGCCGCCGCTTCCGCTAAGCGCATCACCGACGCTACCACCAGCCCCGTAAACGCCAACCTCGGAGACGTCATCAATTGGTTCAAAGACAGCCAGAGCATGCTCTTGAAAATGCTCCCCGATAGCCGCAAAGCGCTCATTGATGGCGCTACCGCCGTGCCCACCGGCCCCACCATCTCTACCGCCGATGGCAAAAAAGCCCAAAACCGAACCTACCAAGACCTCCTCAAGAACCCCAACGACGAGCAAAACTTCGAACAACTCGCCCGCTCTACCATCATGAAGGTCAACCTCGATGGCTCCAGCGAAGAGTTCTTGCCAACAAATATGTACCGGGGCGTAAGCATGAGCCCCGACGGGGAATACGTGATGGTGACCGCCCTAGAACGCCCCTTCTCTTACCTCGTGCCTTACTACCGCTTCCCTTCCGTAACAACGGTCTACACCAAAGACGGCAAAAAGATCAACGACGTCAACATCATCCCCCTCATCGAGGACCTACCTAAGGGCTTCATGGCTACCCAACCCGGACGCCGCAGCGTCGGGTGGCGCGCAGACCGCCCTTCAATGCTCACCTACGTCAAAGCTCTAGACGGCGGAGACCCCGCAGAAGAAGTTGAGTTCCGAGACCAAGTCTTCACCCTATCCGCCCCCTTCGCCGGAGAAGGCAAACCTCTCGTAAAAACCATCAACCGTTACGCTGGCATCCGGTGGGGCAACGACAAAACGGCCGTCCTATATGACCGTTGGTGGAATACCCGAAACTCCAAAACCTACGTATTCAACCCCTCCGACCCTGAGCAAGCACCCCGCATTATCGCCGACCGGAACTACCAAGACCGCTACAGCGACCCCGGCAACTTCGTCTCTACCCGCAACAAATGGGGCCGCTCCGTACTCGCCCTCCAAGATGGCGCGGCGTACCTCCTCGGAGCAGGCTATTCAGACAAAGGCCAGTTTCCTTTCCTAGACCGCATGAACCTAGAGACCGCTAAAACCGAGCGCATCTACCAATCTAAATACACCGACAGGGTGGAAAGCCTCCGAGACTACGACGTAAAAGAGCACCGCCTCATGGTCCGTGTTGAATCCCCGACGGAGTACCCCAACTACGCCTTCCGCAACGTGCGCTCCGGCAAAGTGACCCCCATCACGGAGTTCGAGAACCCCTTTGCGGCCCTCGGCAAAGTCCATAAAGAAGTCATCAATTATAAGCGAGACGACGGGCTAGACCTCTCCGGCACGCTCTACCTACCCGTAGGTTACGAAAAAGGCAAGAAGTACCCCATGATCCTCTGGGCTTACCCGCGTGAGTATAAAGACAAAGCCAGCGCGGCCCAAACGACCAGCAACCCGAACAGCTTCATTTACCCCTACTACGGCAGCCCCGTCTACTGGGTTACGCGGGGCTACGTGGTGCTCGACGCGGCGGCCTTCCCCATCGTTGGCGAGGGTGATACGGAGCCAAACGACTCCTTCCGCAAGCAACTCGTCAGCAACGCCAAAGCCGCCATCGACGCGGTAGATGAGTTGGGCCACATCGACCGCGACCGCGTTGCCGTCGGGGGCCACAGTTACGGCGCGTTCATGGTCGCGAACCTACTGAGCCATTCCGATCTTTTTGCGGCGGGCATTGCCCGCAGTGGCGCTTACAACCGGACGCTAACGCCCTTCGGCTTCCAGTCTGAACAGCGTTCTTACTGGGATGCGCCGGAGGTGTACAACACCATGTCTCCCTTCATGCACGCCGAAAAAATGAAGACGCCGCTCTTGCTCGTCCATGGCGAAGCGGACAACAATTCGGGTACTTACCCGCTGCAATCCGAGCGTTATTTCAATGCGCTGAAGGGCCTCGGCGCTACCGTCCGCCTCGTGATGCTGCCGAAGGAGAGCCACGGCTACCGGGCCAAGGAATCCATCTTGCACCTACTCTGGGAGCAGGACCAGTGGATGGAGAAGCACGTTAAGAACAAGGGCGTGATTAAGCCGTAGGCAAGTTGCAGGTTGCGGGTTGCGGGTGGGCGCGGACGCGGGTGCCATGAGCGTTCCCGACGAGCAGAGGTAAATTCGTCTGTGTAGGCCTCCGTGGGAAGAAGGGTTTCACGTCTCAGGTGTAGTACCGGCTTCGGGCCTTGAAGTGTTCGTTTGCTACCATGCCTTAGCCCTACCCCACCCACCAGCAGCAACATTTCTGGCATCTGTTCACAACCAAACCCTCCGTCGTGAACGTTACCACTACCGTAGCCCGCATTCCGAACCTGCATAAAGTACTATCCGGCATCTCCTACTCTTGGCGCATTGGCAAAATTTTCGGCGTTCCGACTGATCTGCACTGGACTTTCGTCTTCGTGCCTACTGCCATTTTGTATTTTGCTTATACCCCCGGCTACGGGATGAACTGGCAGTCTGCTGCTTGGTGGAGTACTATTGCCCTGCTGTTGTTCACCTTCATTCTGGTGCATGAACTGGGCCACGCGCTGGTGGCGCGTGATCGGGGCGTGCGGGCAGATCGGATCATCCTCTTCCCGCTTGGTGGCGGGGCGTATTTGCCCGACCAGCCCAAGCAGCTTTGGGCCGAAGTGTTGGTTTACGCTGCGGGGCCGTTGGCAAATATTTTCTTAGCCATCCTTGCTTGGATTGCGCTGCTGCTGCGGCCAGACGGGGAGTTGCTCATCGCTTATTTCCTACGGCTTTCGGGCAACATCGTTCTTCGCCCTGCGATTTTAGACCAGATATTGGGCATTACGCTTGGGGTCAATTTGTTGTTGGCCTTCGGCAATCTTTTACCAGCTTATCCATTAGACGGCGGGCGGATTCTGCGGGCGTTGCTGCGCAAGCCGCTCGGGGCGCGGACATCGACCATCGTGGTGACGGCGCTTGGGGTGCTGATTGGCATCCCCTTGGTTTGGTTGGGTTTCAAGTTGGGCGATCCTTTGCTGGCTTGTGGTGCGGTGTTCATCATCCTGCTTTCGGGTATGGAATACCGCAACGGTTGGCAACGGCGGCGACTAGCGAAGACTGCGCCTAAGGCCGTCTTGCGGGTTTCGGAGGGCGAAGGCTGGCGGGTGTTCACTTCCGAGACCGTTGGGGCGGTGCGGCAGCGTTTCCGGGCTTCTGGCTGGCCGGTGTTGCCTGTTTTCAACCAGTGGAACGAGCAGATTGGCTTCGTTGAAACCAGTGTTTTGGAAGAAGAAGCTGACTCCGACGAAGAAGCCGTTGCACCCTACTGCGAAGCCGAATTCATTACTGCTCCGCCGGAAGAGGATTTGCTTTCAGTTACGGAGCGGATCGTGACAGCTAACGTTTACGGCGCTACCATCTTAGGCAAGGGCGGAAAACTGATCGGGTATGTTTTTACCGAAGACGTGATGGGGGTGCTGAAACGTAGATGGTGGGTGAGGTAGGGGAATATACTTGGCGGGGCGCCCAAATCCATACCCTCCCCTGCACCTGCGGCCGCGCCCTAAAAAACCTCGGGGCAGCCACAATATGCGGCTGGCCCAAGCACTTCAAAAGTGTCAAACGTCTCTCTAAAGTTATTATCGTGCCACGACAAAGCGCCTACTGCCTTTAGTAGATTTACCGGCGTAACGGAAGAAATAGGAGCCATTCGGGAGGTCTTCTACCGAGAGTTTGGCCCTTCCGTTGGTGAAGGTTCCTTGCTTTAAGCTACGCCCGGTAAGGTCGATCACTTCGTAAGTTGCGGAGCCCTTTATTTCGGGCAGGTCAACGGTAATTTCGCGGTCGGCGGGGTTGGGCGAAAGCCGGACGCCGAAGCCTTCTACCGGCACGATCTCCGACGTGGGCGGTAGCGCAGCAGGCCCACACGGCTCCCCTTCGGAGATGACTACATCACGGAAGTAGCTGTTGCCATCGCGGGAACCTACGTCGTGGTCGGCGGTAAAGAAGAGGTACGCCGCCTGTAGGGTATAGTACTGGCCGAGGGGAATCTGGAAGTGCTGCCAAGTTCCATTTCCTGAGTAGTTGTCAAAATCTCCTTGCCCCCAACCTTGGGTTCCGTAGATTTTGAAGGTTCGGTTAGAAGACAGGACTTCGTTGTTGTCCATCCCGATGCCGTGTACTTCCCCGATTTTGGTAGAGCGGAACCAGAAAGAGACCCAAGTTTCCGGCGTCATCTCGTAATCGATTTGGATGCCTTTCCAAGCGTTGTTTTCCAGCAATATTTCGTTTCCTCCGTTGAGGACGGTGACCGTTCCAGCGTCTTGGTTCATGCCGTACGTAACGACCGGGTTTTCGATGAAGTCGATGACTTCACAACCGTCGGTATCGGGTTCTTCTTCCATTTCGGGGAGGCAGAAGTCTATCACGTCGAGGGTATCAAACAGGCTGCCGAAGCCGATTACGTTGCCGATGGTATCCTTCAACATGTAGCTTCCTTGGCCGTAGTCGCAGCAGAGGCCATCTCCGTCGGCATCGCTGATCTCGAAGACATAGCACCCGTCGATGACGCATACGGTATCTCGTATTGTACGGCCTTTCTGTTTCTTGGGGTAAGGGCCTCCTGTGGCGACAACGGTTCCTGTGTCGGTTTTGATCATCCAGGTTGTTTCCATGCCGAAATCATCTAGGGTAAGGTAGACGAAGACGGTCTGTTGGTCGCAGCTGATGGGCTCTTGTACGGGGTCATCGTTGTCGTTGTTGTCGTCATCGTTGTTGTTGTCGTCACCGCCACTATTGTCATCGCCACCGCCGGGTGGGGAAGAACAGGCTGCCTGCACGCAACTCTGCGCCGCCGCCACCCGGTTTGCGATAACGGCTGAAGGCTGAGGGCCAAAGCCAAAGTTGAAGTTGATTCCCTGCGGGCGCAGGTGACAATAAGACATGATCGTTCCGCCTTGTTCAGGGATGCCGGGCGTACCGCACTCGCCTTCCGTGATGCCGGCGCAGCCGTCGATGGCGGTATTGTCTCCGTTCCAGACGCAGGCGTGGGTATGTTGGCTACCGAGTAAGTGGCCGAGTTCGTGCGCAATGACCATCGTTGACCAACTGTATACGGGTACTGCGGCAAAGCTGGAAGCGATGCTGGAGAAGCTCATCCGGGCGGCTACCCACGGGTGGCAGAGCCCATCTAGCACGGCAATACCGCCGCTGGCTTGGTAGCTCACGAGCTGGGCAACGTCGCCGTTGAAGCTGCTGCGGGTAGACTGGAACTGCGTCAGCAGCGCACTGCTACTGGTGCCGCTGTAAGGGCTTTGTTTGTCCCAGACCAAGATTTCGCTGATGCGTAGGTTGACGCCTATTTCGGCGTACAGTACGGCTACTTCGTTGAAGTTGGCCGTTAGGTGCTGCGCTGCGGCATCGATGGACCCCTTGTCGAAGAAGATGTCGAAGTCAACTTCAAAGTAAACATCTACGCAGCCAACATCGGTTTTTTCCGACGCGGGGTAGCTGAGCTCTTTGGCGGAGTAGGGCATTCCGCTATCGGCGGTAGCGCAATCAAACGTTTGTTTATCTGCCAGTTGCGCGTCGGGGAAAAGGAGATAGGTTGTTTTCGCGTTTTTCGCGTCTTGGTTCTGCACTTTTCCGAGGGCTAGGCGGGAGCCATCGGCTCGGGAGATGGTAGCCGTCAGTTCTCCGTCTAGCAACGAGAGTGCTACGCGGCTGTCGGGCTCTCCGGCGATGACGCCGGTATAGTGGAGGCCGAGGCTGGCGTTGGGCACCACGCGGCCGTCTGAGGCACGGCGAAGAATGAAATCGTCGCGGAGGAAGTTGTTGCGCTGAAGTACGAGTTTAAACTTAGCGTTTAGGCCCAGCACAGCGGGGATTTCGAGTTCCCAGTTCTCCGGTGCATCGGCGATTAGCTGGGAGTAGTCTTCGGCATCAACTTCAAGCAAGCCGTAGTCTTGGAGCTCTTGCCCCACGAGGTTTTCAGCCTGGGTTTTGTTCACCGCTGGGCGGAGCAGGTCCGTTTTTTGGGCGAAGACTGAAAATGAGGTGAATAAGAAGAGGAGCGGCAAAAGCGCGCCGCAGGTTTGGTTTAGAAAGGTTTTCATACGGGTAAAAAATGTGGCGTTTGGGTGTGGCCGAGAGAGGCCCATCCATCCTAAATGAATAAAAACTGGTAATCAAAAACATACCCGAGAGTGTGCAGGCTCTTTGTTTTTTCATATCAAAAAAAACATGAAAAAGCATAGGTTGTTAGTCATTACCAGCAATGTGATAATGTATTGGGCGGCAGGGTAAAGTGCCTAATTACTACTACGGGGAAGGGTGTAGCAATGACCAAAATGTTCAGCGGGGAAATGTAGCGCGCTTTATTTATTTAATCTCAAAGCTCTTTTGCGTCGCGTATTTTCTATAATTACTAAAAACTTAAAAGAAGGTCCTCTTTTCTGTACACTACAAATGTAACACCAATAGACCCGAGAAGATTTGCCTTAACAGTAGGTGTTTATCAAACGGTAGGGAAGTAGCGGGCAACGGGAGGGCGGGGGCATCAAACCATCGTCTGATCCCCCCTTGCGTTCGTCGAACAGCTAACAAACGGCACGATCTACGGCCTATATTTGGGTCAAATTTAGAGTAGCAACTATGCTAAGTACAGAAGATACCCCCAAGGAAAACAAGCTCGACTTCCTACAGCGCCAAAGCTGGCAGTTGGAGCTCATCATCACCGGTTTTGCGCTGGCGGGGATGATCTCTGGGGCTAGTAAGTTTCATGAGCTGATCCTCTACCTTCAGGATATTAGCCAGCAGTTTGACTACATCGGCCCTGCGGCGGTGTTCATTTTGTGGGGCATAAATTTGGCTTACTTCCTTACCATCCTCCATTTTTTCATGAATGTAGTGCTTCGTTGCCTCTGGATCGGGGGGCTGGCGCTGCGGGGCACGATGAACAAAAAAGCCTACCTCAACGATGATTACGCGCCCAACTTTGCGCGCTACCTCCACCGCCGACACGGCAGTTTTGACCGTTATGTGGAGCGGCTCGACAAAGCAGCGAGCCTAGTATTTGCCTTCACCTTTCTACTTGTAGCGATTCTGTTTGGCATCATTTTTTACCTGCTCGTTTATATGGGGTTCTTTGCTGTTCTAGCCACTGCTTTTGATACGATAGGAGCACAAATTGCCAGTGCATTGTTCTTGCTTTATATACTGGTAGGATTTCTTTACCTCTCCGACTTCTTAACCGCCGGAGCCTTCAAGCGCGGAGGAGAGGCCTTTTATTTCCCTATTTACCGCGCAATGGGTTGGCTAACGCTCGCGCGTTTGTACCGCCCGCTCTACTACGCCGTAATCAGCAACAAATGGGGCAAACGGCTCATACTCGCAATGGTGCCTTACATTTTGTTGCTGGTCTTAATCCCGCGCCAAACCCTCGACCCCATCCCCTACATTAGCCGCGTAGACTTCATCAGTAATAACGACATGAAGACGGTTCGTAAAGCTCGGTTATACGCCGATGCGGAAGGGTTTCGCCCAACAGCCACCTCCATATATATTGACACCGATGTGGTTACAGACAAAGTCCTCCGCGTACACCTTCCCCTACGGGAGAGCTATGCCGAAGAAATAGCCCTGATGGCGGAACAAAACCAGCCAAAACCAGCAATAAAAGACACAAGCTCAGCCAATTTGTATGCCGCCCAAGACACCGTCCTGAGCCCACAAGACAGTGCCGCACAGGTTGCGTCTCGGAAAGAAGCTAGAAGATTAAAGCTAGAAGCTAGCAGTAGGAGAACAGGCATGAATGCCCGCCGTTGGATATCTGGCGATCTCCCCCTTTCTGAATTAGAAGGCAACGCAGACAGTTTGCTCATCGCAAACTTCTTCAGCATCATGGAACTGCGCTTAGATGGTAAGCCCGTAGACCTAGACAACGTACTCCTGTCCGTTAGTTACCGAGGCAGCCCCATCTCTGAGTTGGTGGCCTACTTTCCGCTCCACGAAAAAGCCCCCGGCATGCATCGGCTAGAGTTCAAGGTATTCAGCCTCGATACAAGAGGAGAGAACAAAGGCAGTATTAACCTGCGGGATACCTACTGGGTCCCCTTCTTCTACGCCCCCGAAGACGGGAGTGCGGCGCCTACCCCAGCAAGTCCTCCAATGCCCCTTCCAGCTCCGGATGAGCAAACGCAAAGCCAGTAGCCAGTAGTTTTTCCGCTGAGCAACGAACGGAATCCAATACGGTATGGCTCATCTCCCCCATCGCTAGTTTCATGGCGGCAGCGGGGGCGGGCATCACTACCGCAGACTTGCCCATCGCTGGGCCGATGGCGGCGGCCAAGGCTTTGTTGGTAGCGGGGTTGGGTGCGGTGCCGTTGTAGACCCCGGTCAGGTTGTGTTCGATGGCGAAGCGGTAGATGCCTACCATATCGTCGATGTGGATCCAGGAGTAGTACTGGCTGCCATCTCCGAAGTAGTTAGACATCCAGAAGTTTAGGGGGAGGAGCATTTTCTCCAGTGCGCCTTCGTCGGGGTGCAGTACGATGCCGGTGCGGATGATGCAGGTCGGGATGCCGAGCCGATCGACTTCATCGACGCTTTCCTCCCAGAGGACGCAGCTTTTGCTGAGGAAGCCGGAGCCGGGCTCGGAGGTTTCGGTCATCAGGTCGTTGCCCCGGTCGCCGTAGTAGCCGATGGCGGAAGCGGAGAGGTAGAGCTTTGGCTTTAAGCCAAGGCGGGCCATGCTGGTGGCGAGCAGGAGCGTGCTGTCGGTCCGGCTAGAGATGATGAGTTGTTTGCGGGCTTCCGTCCAGCGCGCGCCGACGATGCCGGCGCCGGCGAGGTTGATGACGTAATCTACGCCCTCGAAGGCCGCATCGTCGATGGTTTGCGCGGCTACATCCCAGACGAAGGTTTTGTACTTCGCGCCCGGCTTAGCGGAACGGCTTAGGATGCGGACTTCGTGGCCGTCTGCTGCAAGTTTGTGGCAAAGGTGTTGGCCGATGAAGCCGGTGCCGCCGCCGATCAGGATTGTAGGCATGGTGTGGGGGGGGATCTAATTCTAGTACAGTTGGTTCTCCTCCGTAACAACCTCACCCCAACCCTTCTCCAACAAGCCTCGCCTCCGGCTCGGCGGAGAGGGGCTTTCAAAAGGAAACGCTTCGCGTTTCTGTGGTGAAAACTGCTACAATAGAAGCATGACTCATGTTTTTAATGCGTGTGCCTTAAAAAGGTTGTGGCGGCGGAGCGCAGGTGCAGGGGGGGGGTGGAGAGTTTTGTTAACCAAGCCCCAAAACCTCCCCCCGCACCTGCGGCCGCGCCCCAAACAACATTTTCCGCAACCATCTTCCGTTTTCTCCGTTACGTGTGAAAACCACATAACTATGTTCGGACTGTTCAAGAAGAACCCCACCAAAGAGCTGGAAAAACAGCACAAAAGGCTGATGGAAGAAGCCGTTGCAGTTCAGCGATCGGGCGACCTGAGAGCCTACGCCGAAAAGATAAGCGAAGCCGAAAAACTGATGGATAAGATTGTAGAATTGAATAAGAAATAAGCTTATATCCGTAAGATGAAATTTGAATTGCATTAGTAAACTATCTCAAGTATTTAGACACTGTTTTTAATGAAGAAATCAGACTTACCCACCAAAGTATGTCCGGTCTGTCAGCGGCCTTTTACTTGGCGTAAAAAGTGGGAGAAAGTCTGGCACGAGGTCAAATACTGTTCCGAGCGTTGCCGCAGAAACAAAGGCAAATCGGAGCAGTAACAGCTTTGCGGCCCTACCGCCAACTTTCACTAACATACACACATCATTTATGAAGGATCGCCCACACGAACTTCCCAACATCGCCGAAGCTGAGCAAGACGGCGATTTTTCCTTTCACCCCCGTAACGTGGTGCTCACGCTACTGCTGTTCAGCCTCACGATGCTGTTCTTGGCGATGTCGGCAGCCTTCGTTTACACCCGCATACAGAGCGACCTGCCGCCCATAAAGCTGCCTGTTTTGTTCATCATCAACACTGCCATCCTCATCGCGGGGAGTTACACCATGATCTTGGCCAAGCGGGCGTATTTGGCCGACGATACCCAGCGGTACATCAAAATGCTCTGGTACACGATGGGGCTATCCGTGTTTTTTCTCGGTATGCAGTGCATCGCGTGGTACTTGCTCTTTAACCAACAGATTTACATCACCTCAGACAACTCTGCGGGCTACCTCTACGTCATCAGTGGTCTACACTTCGCCCACGTTATTGGCGGTATTCCATTCTTAGGTTACTTCCTCTACCAGGCCCGGAAATACATGAAAGAGCCCGTCTCCGTACTGGTTTACTTCTCCGACCCTTCCAAGCGGCTCAACCTTCGGCTCCTGACCATGTACTGGCACTTTCTGGATGCACTCTGGATTTACCTGGTGCTGTTCTTTTTTGTCAATCAGCTCATTTGGCAATTCTTTCCTGGGTGAGGTTCTTTGCGGTATTGCTTACGGCTGAAGCCCTACGGGCTATATGGGGAAGATTGTTAAATTGCACCATGAATCAACTCCTCCTCCTCCCCTTCTTCCTGTTATCCTTTACGGCCTTATTTGGCCAGACGCCGCCAGCCGCAGATGCGCGCCTCTACGACATCGCCGAAGCGCCTTCGGCAGATCGGTTGGAAGCCGACATCACCAAGTTGGCCGGTTTCGGTACGCGCCACACCCTGAGCGATACGACCTCGGCTACGCGGGGCATCGGAGCGGCTAGGCGTTGGATCTTCGACGAGTTCAACCGCATTAGCAAAGACTGTGGTGGCTGCTTGGAGGTCTTCTTTCAGCGCAACCTCGTACCGGCGGGCGAGAGCCGCCGCATCCCCGAGCCTACTTGGGTAGTCAACGTGATCGCCATACAGCGCGGCACGGCCGACCCCAACCGGATGGTGATGATGAGCGGCGACATCGACAGCCGCATCAGCGACCCGCTGAACGGTATAGATGATAGCCCCGGCGCCAACGACAACGCCTCCGGCATGGCAGGCGTATTGGAAGCAGCGCGGGTACTGACGAAGTATAAGTTTGCGGGCTCGGTAGTATATGCAGGGCTGAGCGGCGAGGAGCAAGGTTTGTTTGGCGGCAAAGGCTTAGCACAGCACGCCAAAGACAACGGCTGGAACCTCCTCGGCGTCCTCAACAACGACATGATCGGCAACATCACCGGCGTTGATGGCGTAACGGACAACCAGTCTTTCCGCATCTTCAGCGAGCCCTACTACCCCGATGATGCGAACGACGAGCGCAAGAACATCTACCGCCGCTTCTTCGGCGGCGAAGTAGACGGCCCCAGCCGCCAGTTGGCCCGCTACGTCCACCGCGTCACGGAGCAATACACCACCAACCTGAAACCAATGCTTATTTACCGGCTAGATCGGTTTGGGCGCGGTGGTCACCACCGCCCCTTCAACGACGCCAACATGCCCGGCATCCGCATCATGGAAACCCACGAAAACTATACCCAACAACACCAAGACCTCCGCACCGAAGACGGCATCGAGTACGGAGACCGCCTCAAGCACGTCAACTTCCCCTACGCCGCCAAGCTCACCGGCGTCAATGCTATTTCCCTCGCCGGTCTGGCCGCCGCGCCTCCTCCCCCACCCCTCGTCATGATCGGCGGAACGGTACAGCCCAGCGCCCGACTAAAATGGGACAAACCCGAAACCAAAACCGAAATAGCGGGCTACTACGTCCATTATCGCCTAACCACTGCGCCACAGTGGACCCACAAACGCTTCGTACCCGCAGACAAACTGACGTACACCTTCACCAACATCGTGGTAGACAACTACTTCTTCGGCGTTTCCTCGGTCGGGAAGGACGGTAACGAGAGTTACGTGGTGTTTCCGAGTACGCTTATTCCGAGGGGGACTAAGTAGGCGTTAGCAATCAGGATTCAGGGTTCAGAGTTCAGCAATCAGTTAGCAACGGTAGCCAGCCTGAATGCTGAATACTGAACGCTAAATCCTGAATGCTACCCTTTGGGCTTACTTCCCCATGCTCCGGAAGCTGTCCGCTTCTCCGCCCGAGGGGATCATCTCTGCCACGCCGTCTCGTAGTTGGTCGTAGAGTAGGGCAGCTTCGTTGCGGTTCATTTGGTTTAGCTCCTTGAAGAAGCGAGCTGCGAAACGTTGTACGATGGTACGGTCTTCGGTGGGTAGGTACTGAAAGTTGGCGATCAGGTCGATCACTTGGCGGCGCTTGTCTTTGAAGCGGTCTGCGACTTTGCGCATCACGTCGTCAGACTGGGCGTAGCCTTGGTAGATGCGGTGGTAGATGCTCTGCTGCCCGATTTCGGAAGTTGGGCTGGCGTAGGGTGCGCCGACCCAGCCGCTGAAGTCGAAATCATAACCTACGGGAACGAGTTCACCGGTAGGCATTTCAACGACCTTCATGTTGCGAGCCATCGGCATGCTGAAGTCTCCGTTGCTGAACAGGTACTGCGTCAGGGCGTGGGTGGCTTCGGCGGTAGGGTTGTAAGCGTCGGCGGGTAGGCCGAGGGCGTTGTCTACTTCCTTGCCGCCTAGGCGGGCGGCCATTTCGTCGGTATTTTCGATGATGAAGCCTTCCTCGGTACGGTCTGGGTAGTTGCCGTTGGCATCGGCGTAGGTGATCATGACGCGCTGAACGCGGAAGCTTTGCGGCGTCAGGGTGTTGTAGACGCGGTAGGCGAGGTACTCTTTCAGTACGAGGTTCTTCGCATCGGGGTCAGAGGAACAGGTAGAGACGAGTTTGTACTTGTCCCAGTTTTGCAAACCAGCTGCTTTGAGGTCTTTCTTGCCGAAGTCCAGCTTTAGCGGTGCGAACTCGCAACGCTGGCGGCGGAACTTACCTCGGATACTGACGTTTAGGTCCCAGTTTTGGGCGGTGCCGTTCACGTCTGTAAACGCCAGTTTGGCGTCTTGCTTGGTGCGCACCTTTGCCAACACACTGTCTACCGGCACCTCCAAGCGGATCGCGAGGGGCGTATCATCATCGCTGTACACCAAATCAAAAATCGACTGGGCAGAGAGGGATTGTAGGAAGAGGAAGAAAGCGAGGGCTACGAATGTCCGGGCGTACATCATGGTTAGGGAATTTTACTGTTGCTCGGGGAAGGAGAGGGAGAGTAAGTAGGTAAGGGATTAAGGTTGGCGCGATCGCGGGTGCAAGGAGGGGGTTATAAGAGCACCGTTGCGTACCACAAAGGTCTGCCTTTTAAACAGTACAAAGCAAGCCTTGTTGGGTCTTCAAAGCCATCGTATTGCAGAATTAATACTGGTTTTACACATGCACCGCTCATCCATAAAGAATAAAAATCTGCCATTTCTCGTAAATCCGTACAATTTGCCGTAAACGTTCATATCGAGCGTTTTACCTAGGCTTAAGTCAATCCCAGACCAAACCGCCCCGTTTCAGAGCTTTTTTTGCGGTGCTGAAAAAAAGATGAAAGTTTAACATTTTAAAAGGCTGGAAGCTTGCTTTAAAACCTGCTTTTGCACCTGCGTCCGCGCCTCTTGAATCGTTTTGTTGTTCGGTCGGTGGTGGCTTATGCTTGGTTTGGAACCACGGCAAACGTGTCAAACACTAAAGTACTCCCCTAACCCCTCCGAAGAAAAAGGGCGGGCGCAAACCAAATTGTTCTGTATTAGTGGTTCGTCAAGTTTGACTTTAGCACCAACGAAGTTTCCCCGTCCGGACGCCCGCAGGTCCCTTGCCCTTATTCGCTGCTTCGCAGCTCGGGCAAGGGACGCTACGGGGTCCTCGCCCACCCTCGTAGCAGGACCCCGTAGCGTCCAGTGAATCCTGAAGCGAAGCGCAAGGATTTACTGGACCTGCGGGCGTCCGGTTGGTGATTGGTACTAGAATCAAACTTTAAAGACCACTAGTTCGCAACGGCCCTTGGTGTCGCCCCCGAAAAGAGCCGGTAAAGTAGCGGCACAACATAAAGGCTGCCCAACGTGCCGACCAGCAAACCGCCGATCACGGTAATCGCCAATGGCTGCTGCAACTCCGCCCCGAGGCCGCTCGTGAAAAGCACCGGCGCGAGGGCCAAAATGGTGGTGAGCGATGTCATCACGATAGCCCGTAAACGACGGCGGCTGGCTTCCTTGATGGCTGCCGAAAGCGACATCCCCGCCGCCCGCGCCCGCTCAATCATATCTACTTTTATGATCGCATCATTGACCACGATGCCACCCGTAACCACCATGCCGATGAGGCTGAGGAGGTTCAAACTGCCGCCCGTAAGCCAGAGCGCCAACAACGAACCGACGAGGCTAACCGGAACCACCAACAGCACCACCAGCGGCAGTCTCACACCCTCGAACTGGGCCGCAAGAATGAGGTAAAGCAGCAGTAAACTGACGAGCAAAACACCGCCCAACTCACCAATCCGGGATTGATCGGTGAGGAACCGCCCCGCCAATTGGCTCGTGAATTCTGGATAGTCGGTTACGATGGTTTCGAGTTGGGCGATGTCTTCGGCGGTCGGTGCTCCGGCGAAGACGAGGGCCAAGTATTCGCCCGCACGGTCTGCGGTCAGGACGCGGTAATCGGGCTGTTTGCGGAGGTGGAGGAGCTGGCGAAGCGGGATTTCATTGCCGTCTTCGTTGGTGACGGTGGCGGCCAGCAGGCGGTCGGTAGACAAGCCGTCGGCACCGGCCAGCAACACCGGCAGGGCACGGTCGTTGGCGCGCAAACTGGTGACTTCGTTCTCGCTGAAGAGCGTCAGCATCCGGTCGCGCAAACGCGCGGACGCGACGCGGGATGTAGCGAGCGCAGGATAGTTTATTTGTAGGGAAATCGCCTCATTGCGAGCGGGCGGCGCGGGGAAGAAGCCCTCTTTTTGTAGGCGATCTAGGAGCGGTTGCACGCGCTCCCAGTCCGGTGTTTCGCGGCCACCAGCGGCCCGAAGGCGAAGTTCGAGGTAGGGCGCGTCGTTGAGGAAAATACGGTCGAAAAGGTTCGCTACGGGCCGCATCGAAAAGGTAGCGGCGGGATGCTTTTTGCGCTGGTTGGCCAGCCACTCATCGGCAAAACCGGATGCTGGCGCGGCGGGCAGAAAAAACTGCACTTCGGAGGCGTTGGTCGCTTGGTTTTCCTCGGCTAGGAGGAACTGGTTTTCGCCAATCAGGGCACTGGCTTCTCCTCCAAATTGCGCTTGCCAGTCGTTCATCAGGGCGCGGACGCGGGTGCGGTGAACGCTGAGGGGCAGGGCTTCTGACCAGTCGATGTTCAGTTGGTAATCCGAGCGAGAGAGATCCGGGAAGCCTTGGGTAGGGAGGGCTTTTAAGCTTAGGTAACCCACGGCCAGCCAGGGGAGGAGGAAGAGGAGGAGGTAGAGGGACCGGGGGCGGCGCGGGACCTGGACCTGGACCCCGGACCGGCCACGGCCCCCGGCCCGGACCGGCCCCCGCCCCCGGACTTCGTCCGGGGATATCCGAGGGATCGTCGCTACGCGACGGCTCGTGTGGGAGGCGTCGGAGCCAGATAAGAGCACGCTCAGCATCGGGAGGAGGAAGTAGGCGACGAGTAGGGACGCCGCCAAGGCGAGCGTGACGGCAATGGCCTGGTCGCGAAAGAGGGCTCCGGCGATGCCACTGAGCAAGACCAAGGGGAGGAAGACGGCAATGGTCGTTAGGGCACTGGAGATCAGGGGGCGGATGACTTCGTTGGCGGCGGCAGCGGTTTGGGGTACGTTGCCCTCTCCCCCGGCCCTACGCCCCCCAGCCCCCAAGGGGGGAGACATGTTGGAAGTGTTGGAAAGCCCCCCAACCCCCAAGGGGGGAGAAACGTTGGAGGTGTCGGCGTATTGGGGTGTTTCTCGGTAACTGGCAATATTGTCGAGCACAATGATCGAGTTGTCGATCATGAGGCCGAGGCCGAGGATTAGCCCGGCGAGGGAGATGACGTTGATGGATAGGCCCGCTAGGTAGAAGCCGAGAAGGGCTATGAGTAGGGCAATAGGTACGGCTAGGCCGATGAGTAGTGGCCGCCGCCACTCGCGGAAGAAGGCGAAGAGGACGAGGATAGCGAAGCCCGCTCCGTAGAGAAGGCCGCCGGAGAGGTTGTCTATGCTGGCGCGGAGGACGGCCGTTTGGTCGTTGTTGAGCTTGAAGCGGAGTTCGGGGTACTCGCCTTCGAGGTCAGCGATGAGGGTTTGGAGGTTTTCGCGGAGGTCGAACAGTCTGGCGTCGGCGCGCTTGCGGATGGTGAAGATTACGCCGGGGGCACCGTCGTGGAGGAAGAGACCACGGGGCGGTTCGGCTTCGTAGGTGACGGTGGCTAGGTCGGAGAGGGGGACGGTGCGCTCGCTACCAGTAAGCCCCCCCCCGGCCCCTTCCCGAGGTGGAGGGGAGACATCTCCGATCCGGAGATACAAGTTTTCGAGGTCTTCGACGGTGCGGAGGTCTCCGGTGAAGCGAACGGCGTACTGGTAGTGGCCGTCGGCCAACAGGAGGCCGCCGAGCTCTACATTGGCGGCGCGGAGGAGGTTGGCGAGGTCGGCTTCGGTTTTGCCCAAGGCCCGCAGCGCGGCCTGCTTTGGCCGGACGACGATGCGGGGTGTCGCCTGGCCGGAAAGGTCGGCGAAGGCGACTTCGTTTAGCTGTTCTAGGCGGCGGCGTAGGACGTTTTGGGCTAGGGCGGAGAGGGGAAGAAGGTCCCCGGACTGCGTCCGGGGAGATCCGAAGGGTAATCGCTCCGCGATAGCTGGCGTTGGAGGCGAGGCAGGAGGGGCAGATGTTGGAGGAGGGGATGCTCGCTGCGCTCGTGACCCCACCCCCGGCCCCTCCCCGGGGGGGAGGGGAGGCGTGGGAGGCGTTGGAGACGTTGGAGACGAAGTAGATGTTGGAGATGTGACACCTCCCCCGGCCTTGCTCCCCCTTTGGGGGCTGGGGGGCGTAGGGCCGGGGGAGAGGGTACGCAACGTAACACTCAACTGTACCACCGGAATATCACTAACATCAGTCGCCAGCACCCGGGGCCGTTCTACCTCGCGCGGTAGGCGGTTCATGGCTTGGTCGATCTTTTCGTTTACTTCGATGAAGGCGAGGTCGGGATCGGTGCCGAAGGGGAAGTCTAGGTAGAGCACGGCGGCTTCCTCGCGGGCGCGGGAGCGGATACCGCTCAGGTTGTTGACTTGGAGGAGGGTATTGCGCAAAGGCGCTACTACGGCATCTTCCACCGTCCGTGCCGCAGCGTTGGGGTAGCTGACTTGTACGCTTACGCGGGGGATACCCACTTCGGGGAGCAACGACACCGGTAGCTGGCCTGCGGCCAGCAGGCCGAGGACGATGGCCGCCAAAGTGGTTAGAAGGACGGCGACGGGGCGGTTGAGGAGGTTGGTCAGGATGGCAGCCGAGGGTTTGAAGGAGTGTTTTTGCTTGAGGCGCAATATACTTTGGGTTTCATCAAAATGCCCAATCCTGCAGAAGTTGCCCGGTGTTCCCGTACTTAATTCAGCACCGAATACTTTGAGCATTTGTTTGGTGCGAAGTGCAGAGATAAACTGGAACGTTGATATAAATTTACAACGTATATTTATTCAAAAAATGGAGAACTTGAGAATTCGAGTTTGTAAATACTTGCTCCTTCTCGATCAAAATTTTGATCTACTAAATAAATGACTTCTTTTCCACAATCTATAGCTCCGTAGTTCCATCTCAAAGCAGGCTCTATGATCAATCGAGATGTAAACTTTTCTTCTAAATGATCAAAGATTAGTAACGAACTAGATTGATAATATTGTTTATGTTTTGAATCTCTGTGCTCGCCTGAGTAGCTTACAATAGCTTTTTCATCACAGAATCGTAAAGGCCTTCCAAAAGCTCGGAATTTATTGACAGGTTTGAATGACTTTCCATCAGAAAAGTCAGGACGATAATCTGTTAGGCCACTTAAAAGACCAATCCTCTTACCGTTAGAAAAAATTTGTAATACATCAGTGTTCATGGAGAATAAGTACACGTCGCTTTCCCTAGAATATTTCAACGCATAACCTTTGAAGAAATCCATTTCACCACCCTGTGGAAGTTCCGGATAAAACGATTCAGGGAAAGTATAAAGGTTACTTGAATCAACCCACCTTCCAGATGTTAATTCAATTTCTCTAGCTTGAGTATTGGAGTTCACATAGCCTAACATTATATTATTGTCATTAATCCGACTTGCGAACCTTGGGTATCCATCTCCTGGGATAGAATACTGCCTGACAAATACACTATCTACATAAACAAAAATAGCTCGCTTATCAAATTCGATTACATAAGTTGAATCATTACCATTTGCTGGGGCTATAATATCTCTTATCGACCCTATTTGGCCTGGTCCATTTCCTCTCTCCCCAAACCTATACATTAATAGACCTTCTTTACTTATCACTGATATGGGTTTCTTGTAGCCCATATCCACTAAGAGAATATCTCCGTTATCAGCGATACTTAGGAACGCCTCATAAATAACTGTCCGATTTGCTACCTTGCGAATCCCCAACCCAAAAGTAATGTCCAAGATAGAAACTCCATACGATGAGGAAGTAACTGATTATATGCTTCTCTTCTACGAAAACCTCAGCGAGAAGGAT
>CALEDI010000030.1 GCA_937949535.1 uncultured Lewinella sp.
GAAACCATCCCGGCAGATACCGCCCTGGCCGTCCACCCAGACGACCCGCGCTACACCAAGTACCACGGCCGCAAGGTCATCGTCCCGATCTCCAACCGCGAGGTTCCGATCATCGCCGACGACTACGTTGCGATGGACTTCGGAACGGGCGCCCTCAAGATCACCCCGGCGCACGACATGAACGACAACGCCCTCGGCGAAAAGTACGGCCTCGAAGTTATCGACCTGCTCAACCCCGACGGGACGCTGAACGAGAACGCCATCGAATTCGTAGGCATGGACCGCGACGAGGCCCGCGTTGAGTTCGTCAAACTGCTCAAGAAAACCGGCGACCTGCTGGAAACCAAGCAGTACCGCACCAGCGTTGGCCGCTCCGAGCGCACCAACGCCGTTGTGGAGCCCCGCCTCACGATGCAGTGGTTCCTGAAGATGGACGACCTGGCCGCCACGGCGCTCCGCGCCGTAGAATCTGGCGAGGTCAAGTTCCACCCCGCCAACATGGTCAATATGTACCGCTCGTGGCTCAAGCCGGAGAACGCGCGTGATTGGCCCATCAGCCGCCAACTCTGGTGGGGGCAGCGCATCCCCGCGTGGTACTACCAAGACGAAATCTTCGTCGCCGAGACCGAAGCCGAAGCACTCGCCCAAGCGCAAGAGAAATTCCCCGAGATCACCCTCGCAGACCTCGCCCAAGACGAAGACGTACTGGATACTTGGTTCAGCTCGTGGCTGTGGCCGATGTCCGTCTTCGATGGCTGGAAAGACACCACAGAACTAGAATACTACTACCCGACCAACGACTTGGTTACGGGCTGGGACATCATGTTCTTCTGGGTTGCGCGCATGGTCATGGCGGGCTACGAGTTCAGCGAAGAACTGCTCGGCGAAGCGTTTGCCAAAAAGAACGGCAAGATGCCGTTCAAGAACGTTTACTTCACCGGCATGGTCCGGGACGAGAAGCGGCGCAAGATGTCTAAATCCTTGGGCAACAGCCCTGATGCGCTCGAACTGTTGAAAAACTACGGTGCCGACGGCGTCCGCTTCGGGATGCTTTCTAGCGCGGCCGCAGGTAACGACATCGTTTTTGACGCCCCGATTGACCCGAAGACGAAGAAGGCCCTCAATGAATCCGAACTTTGTAACCAAGGGAAGAAGTTCTGCAACAAAATCTTCAACGCCAACCGCTTAATCCAGAGCTTCGAGGTAGCAGATACTGCGCCGAACCCAACGGCTACCTTGGCCGCTAAATGGCTCGAAGCCAAACTGAACCACACCATCGTTGAAGTAGACCGGATGCTCGGAGCGTACCGCGTCAGCGAGGCGATGATGACGCTCTACAAATTCATCTGGGGCGATTTCTGCTCGTGGTACCTAGAGGCCATCAAGCCCGCCGAAGGCGAAGCCATCAGCCAGCAAACCTATGAGGCAACCATCTCCGCTTTCGAGCGTATGATGACGTTGCTGCACCCCTTCATGCCTTTCATCACCGAAGAGGTTTGGCACGATCTGCGCGACCGCGAAGCGGGCGACGACTGCATCGTTTCTAGCTGGCCGAAGGCCGCTGCGTACGATGCCGACATCGTCAAGTCCTTCACCTTGCTGCAAGACACCGTTTCCAGCATCCGCGACATCCGCAACCAGCGCAAGGTTGGTAAGCGGGAGCCGCTCGCGTTCTTCGTGAGCCAAAGCGCCGATAGCGAGCGTCTTTTGGGCGAGACCGCAGGTGCAGTGGAGTTTCTAAAGAAGGCAGGCGCCCTAAGCTCCGTCGCTCTGACGACCGAGGCACCCGCCAACGCCCTACCCTTCCTGATCGGCAACGACAAAGCCTACATCGTCCTCAACGAAGCCATCGACTTCGAGGCCGAGAACGCCAAGATCAACGAAGAGATCAAGCGCCTCGAAGGCCAGCTCAAAGGCGTAACGAAGAAACTCGCCAACGAGCGCTTCGTAGCCAACGCCCCCGAGGCCGTTGTCGCGCTAGAGAAAAAGAAGATGGCGGATTGGACGGCGAAGGTGGAGAGTTTGCGGGCGATGTTGTCTTAAGCGTTATCAGATAAGGATTAAACTCGCCTCTCACAATTTAAAGCAGTGTATCACTGAGTAGTACTATCAATATGGATAAAGCCGAGACTACTGAAACAATACATTCCCCCCCAACGCATTATCCACCACCTCAAGCCCAGCCTCCCCAACCTCAACCCCATTAGCGGCAATAACCACCACCGCCGCCCGCTTCAAAGTCTTAGTCTCCGCCATAAAGACATCGCGTTTTAGCACGAGCCGTTCGGCGTATTCCCGGGAGACTTTGAACGGACCAGCATGAAATTTCATCTCAATAAGGTTGATCACCCCGTCGTGCCGATCAAGCAGAAGGTCAATTTGGGCACCGGGCTTAGCAGCAGTTCCCTTTTTATAGAAGGTTCCCGTTGAGGTATAGACACCTTCAATTCGCAGGGCTTTTTTGATTTGTGGTAAGTGCTCTAGGCAGACGTTTTCGAAGGCGTAGCCCGCCCAGCTTTTGTAGGCCTGGGTTTGGCCGAGGGCCATCCAGCTGCCCGCCCCTTCCAGTTGGTTGGGTTCGATGAAGCGGAGGTAGAAGCTGGAGTAGTGGTCTGTCAGCCGGTAGCGGACGTTTTTACGCTTCATGCCGAAGGTGCGGTAAAGAGTAATGAAACCGCTTTCAATCAGCTCTTCTAGCACCCGGCTGACCCGTCCGCCGTCGGGAAGTTTGGCGGCTTTCAGAATTTCTGTGCGCGTGAAGCCCTGTTGTGTCCCGGCCAGGGCACGGATGACGCGGATGTGGTATTCGGAATTTTCGAAGAGTGCGGGGTACAAGGCGTTAAACTCATCATTGAGTAGGCCTTCTCGGGCAAAGCAGATGCGGTCGATGGCCTGGAGGACGCTTTCCCCGGGCAGCAATTCCTTCAAGTAAAATGGGATGCCCCCCATCACCATGTAGAGTTGGAGGATTTCGTACTGAGTGAAGCGCACTCGCCGCTTGTTGAGGTAAGCCGACGTTTCCGCCAAGGTAAAGGGATACAGGCGGATACGTTGAGTCACGCGATTGTGCAAGCCACCCTGGTTGCGCAGGATTTTGCGCACCATCCAAGAAGCCGCGCTACCGCAAATGACTACGACTACCTGCCTGCGCTCCGCCCAGCTGTTCCAAAACCAGCTGAGACCAGTAAGAAAGTCAGATTTGTGCGTAGCCATCCAAGGAACTTCGTCGAAGAAAATGACCTGGCGTTTGCCCTCCTCACGGTGAGCGTCTAGGTACTCAGAAAGAATGAAGAAAGCACGTAACCAGTCTTTCGGGTGGTCTTCGGCCGTCCAATCGGCGAAGGTGGTGCTCATTTCCTGAGAAAAGTTGGCCAACTGCTTGTCTTTGTTCCCGTTCTGTAGGCCGGAAAGCTGAAACGACATGTGGTCTTTATAAACCTCCCGGATCAAGTAAGTCTTACCCACACGCCTTCGTCCTACTACCGAAATCATTTCTGACTCGTCGGATTTCAGTGCCCGCAGAAGCTGAGCCGTTTCCTTTTCCCTGCCGATGATCTTTTCTGCCATAGCACTAAGGTAAGTCGTACAAATCATTCATCAAAAAATTCCGACGACCAAAAATTATTGCTAGTCGGAATTTTTAGAACTCGGCTCCTTCATATGGGAATTTAAATTACACTGTACTAGAAGAAGGAAATTCTTGGCCTTCAGCCAGCCAATCGACATGGATCGCCGCCCGGCAGCTAAAGCCGATACCTACAGAAAAACCGCTACCAGACAATGCCCGGCAGCGGTTTTCAATTCCCGAAGGGAAACAGGATTTACTCCGGCTTCTTACAAGCCTTAGCCTTGTCTGCGCAGCAGGCAGCAGCCTTCTTGGGCTTACAGCAGGCGGCAAGTGCTTCTTGCGCCTTTGGGCGAGCAGGTACGTCGTCGGCATCGTAGCCCGTGTTGGCGATGGCTTGGCGGAGCGTGGCGATGTCGACCAGCTTATCGTCGAACTTGATCTTGACTTTCTTGGTCACCAAGTCGAGGTCAGCTTTCTTGACGCCTTCGATGGCCATCAGGCTCGTCTCGATGTTCGTCTCGCACATCCCGCACATAGCATTGGTCTGGATGACGATTTTCTTGGGTGGTGCCGCCATCGCGAGGAAACCGAAGAGGGCGACGAAGAGGAATAGATTACGCATAAGGTATTGTTTTTGTTAAAGCAAAGATAAGGATTTGCTGACACAGCTTAGCATCAGCCGTTTAGTTTAGTATTGTTTTAACCGAGTGCTCACTCAAGATGAATGAGCGTAGCGAAATGAATGGTGCTTGCGGTAGCCAAATTTTAAATATTGAATGTTAAATTCTCAATTTTAAATCCCACCTACTGCAGCGTCCACCGAACCCCAACGTAAGCCCGCCGCTGAAACAGCGGCTGGTACACCTGCGTCGCGTCGAAGTAGTCCCCGAAGGGCGCTTGCGCACCGATGATCGCATTTCCCTGCTGGCGGTTCGTCAGGTTTTCGCCGCCGGCGTAGAACTCCGTTTTGGCGTTAGCAACGTAGGTCACGTTTAGGCTCAGCAAACCGAAGGCTGGCGAACGCTGGGGATGCGCCACGAATACGCCTTCGGGGATCTGGTCAAAATCAATCAGCCGCTGCTCGCCGGTCCATTGGTAGTTGAGGTGGGCCTTGAAGCGTGCGCCGTCGTAGCCGAGGGTTGCCAGGGCGCGGTGTCTCGGCGTTAGCGGCACTTCGCGCAGGCCGTTTCCGTCGTAGGTCTGCCGAACATCGTTGTATTTGTAGGCCAGTTTCACGTCGATCAGCGGCAATATTTCGTAGTTGCCACTCACCATAAAACTGTTGGCGAAGCTCTTGCCGTCTAGCTGGTAAATGCGCAGTGTTGCGATGTCTTGCTCGGCATCAACGATGAGCTGGTTCTGGAAATCGGTGCGGAAGAAGTCGAAAACAACTTGGCCTTCGCGCCCACCGATCTCAAAGTCTCGGGTGTAGTTGATGCCGTAGTTCCAGGCGGTTTCTAGGCCACGGAAGCCGGGATTTTCTACATCACCGCCTTCGCCGGAGCTGCTACGATTGGTTACTATCCGGCTGCTGGGCAGCCAGTTCAGGTTGTCTACCAGCAGGTTGGGCGAACGCCAACCCCGGCCGATGCTGAGGCGGACCGCCGAGCGGTCGTTGGGGTTGTACTTCACGTTTAGGCGCGGGCTAAGCTGGGTTCCGCCAAGGTTGTGGCGGTCTGCCCGCAGGCCGAGGATGGCCGTCAGGGCGCGGAAATCCCGACCCTCGCGGCTCTCTTCCCAGCTAAAGGTATACTCGCCGTAGGCACCAACCGTGTTTTCCGAACGGCTGTAGTCTTCTTCGTCAAACATTTCGGTAAAATCATCCATTCGGGCCGTTCCGCCGAGGCTGACGCGGTGGTTGTCGTTCCCAATCCGAGAATGGTAAAGGGCGTTGACGTAGCCCGAACGTTGTTCGCCTTGGTGTAATTTCAGACCATAACGGTTGTTCAGTTCGTGGTAGCTGCCGCTGTAGATAAAACCGATGCTTTGCCACGGCTTATTGAAACCGAAGTAACCCGTTTTGCCCCAAGCTTCAATGCGGCGGTTGTCTTGGTCGATGAGGTAAGGGTCGTCTCCGGCCGGTTGGCCGGCGCTGCGCCGGTCACGCGCACCGAGGATGCTCCACTGGCCTTCCCAGTTGTCTCCGCCTTGACGGAAAAGGCGGACCAATCCGACGGCCGTGCGGCGGTCGGGCATATCCTTGAACCCGTCTCCATCGTGGTCCTCGTTGTTCTCGGTCAGGCTGCCGTGGGCTGCCCCACCGAGCCAGAGTGTTTTGCTGATCTGGGTGTTGCCCAGCAGGTTCACCTCTCCCCTCCCCTGGCTACTGGCAAAAAGGTTAACGTAAGCCTTAGGGCCGTTGATCGGTTTGATCAACTCGGTATTGATCTCTCCCGTCAAGCCCGCCGCGCCAGATTCCAACGAGCCGCTCCCCTTCCCAATCTGGATGCTGCTGACCCAAGGGCCAGGAATCAGATCGAGGGCAAAAGGCGTTGCCAGCCCATCCAGCATTGGGCGTTTTTCGAGGGTGAGCTGGGTGTAGTTGCCGCGCAGGCCGAGCATCTGTATTTCGCGGCGCCCCGTGAGTGGGTCGCCGTAGGAGAGGTCCACTACTGGGCTGTTCTCGAAGCTTTCGGCGAGGCTACAACAGGGCGCTTTGCGGAGTTCTTTGCTGGAGATGGACTCGATGTTGCGGCTGTTGAGCAGGCTGGCGGCGCGGCCGCCATCGCGGGCCGTCACTTCCACTTCGCCGAGGGCGGTGCCTGCTTCAATGAGCACAACCCGGAGCGGGAAGCTCAGCGTATCCGTCATAAATTCGCGGGGGGCGAAGCCGAGGTAGCTGATCGTGAATTTGGTCTGCCCCGGCGTTGCTGGCAGGTGGAAATGCCCGTCGGCGTCTACGGTCGTGCCGCTGCCGTTGGCCCACGTTACGGTGGCGCCTACGAGGGGATAATCGTCGGTATCGAAGACTTCGCCGTGGGTCTGGGCGAGGAGTAAGGGAGAAAGGGAGAAAAGGAATAAAGGGAGCAGCAAGCGTAGGCAGCGCGCAGTATTTGGGCGCGGCCGCAGGTGCAATGAATGTTTAAGGAACATTGGTTGTTTTTGATTTAGCTTGGTTTGGAAACATCGGTTTCTGCTCCGCCTAGGAGGCAGAGATGCATGACGGCCTGAGGACCGAAAAACCAATCGCTAAATCAAAAAAGTCTGGTGCGCCACCAGCAGGTCTCGGCCTGCCGGTTTATCGGGCGGGTCTGGCCCACGGATGGGGCGCGTTTTGGCGACCACCTGCGCGGTCAGCGGGCGGTACGCCGGCCATTCGGGCAGGGAGCTCCAAACGACAAGATCGGCGTAGTTGCCTACGGTTTCGAGCAAGAAGTCGGCGTCGAGTGCCGCAACGATCACTTCGCTGGAGCCGCATTTGTGGTCGGCGGTTTCCGGCTGCTGGCAGTCTTTGGCCACCTTACAGCAGGCCATCCTGTGATGGTCGTGCTCACTTATTTGTGGTTCGTGCGCGCCGCATTCGTGCGCGCTGCCGGGGAGGCTCAGCGCAGCCTCGCCAATACACGCGCAGTACACCCGCTGCAACGGCAAGCCGATGCTCACTACCAGCAGGTAGAGCGTTAGCCAGGGGGTAAGCCGCCTTGTGAGGTTACGGATGCGCACGGTGCAAAATTAAGGGCTGAGCGTTTAGTGAACAAGCCTCTGGGCGTAAACGCGGTGTTAATGGGGATGGTTGAGATGCTGCGCATCGAATGAAACAAAATAACACTCGACGAACGGCGTCTCAACCAACCCCGCACCCGCGCCCGCGCCATCTACTTCATTTCCGCCAACTCCTTGCGTATTTTCACTACCCGTTTCTTTATACTTTCAATCGTTTCTATTTGTCCGGAGAACTCGCGCGGAAGGATTTCCTCTACCTTGTCAAGGGCAGCGAGCGCTTCTTGTTTTTTGCCCAGATACAGGTAAGCATTGGCCAGCACTTCGTAGATGTAGTAGCGCTCGTCTTCCTTCTCCAGCGTGATGATGTGCTTTGCGAAGTCCACCACTTTGTTCATCTTTTGCTTATTGAAGTTGAGGTAGTTCACCGCACGGGAATACTCCTCGTGGTTGTCGGAAAGCGGCGCGGCAGATAGGCTATCAATGAAGGCGTCGTTGTCCTTCACCATCGAGGTTTCAATCGGTACTACGACCTGCGCGTCGGTCCAGGCCAAGTACATATTGGCCCCGCCGTGGAAGTGGTCTAATTCAACGGTCCAAGATTCATAAAAGTGGCTCGGTTTGGTGATGGGGATGCACACCCGCACTTCCTTTTCCGGGTCGTAATCTGGTGAGTTGGGCATCACGGCGTTGCGGCTCAGGATGACGGTCCATTCCGTTTTGTTCGGGATCACGTAGAGGCCGTATCGGCTGGCTGGGGCAAACTGGCCCGCAATCGTTACGTCTTGGTCGATGGTAATGAACGTACCTCCTGCTCCGGTAAACCAAAGCTTTCCGTAGGGCACCAAACCGCCGAATATCTCGCGGCCCCGCGCAATCGGTCGGGTAGTCTCGATGGTGATGTTGGCGTTCCCGATCTCCTGACGGAGGTTAAACTTCGGGCTGTACGGCCCGTAAGAATGTTGGGCCATCAGGCCGGTGCTGGCAATGACGAGCACGATTAGGATATTGAATATTGCTTTCATGTTTGGTTTGGTTTATGTTTGATTGGTATTAACGTGAGGATTATCGGACGCTCAAAGGATTAGCCCCAAGGCCCATCGTAGGTGACATTAACGACCTCCTCCCCTTCCAACCGGAACAGCCCGCCGGAGCAACCGATCCAGAAGCGGCCCTTGCTGTCTTCGAGGAGGCTTTGGATACCTTTGAAGGGGATCGGGCTACTCCCCTGCGCCGGTTTGAGGTTCGTGAATTGCTTGCCGTCGTATTTGTAGAGGCCATCGGCGATGGTGCTGATCCAGACGTTTCCGGATTTATCGGCGTAGGTGGTGTAGACGTCGTTTTCGCTCAGGCCGGGGTATTGGGGGAAGTGGGTGAAGGCTTCGCCGTCGTAGCGGCTAAGGCCGCCAGCCCCGAACCTTTTGTCTGGGTTGGGGTGGTCTTTTTCGGAGACGCGGGTTCCGAACCAGAGGTTGCCCGCGTCGTCTTCCGTTACGGTCTTGACGCTGTTGGAGGGCAGGCCGTCTTTTTTGTTATAGTGGGTGAAGGTTTCGCCATCCCACTTCGTTGCGCCGTAGGCATCGACCGTAAACCAGAGGTTCCCTTTGCTGTCGATCATGCTTATGGATGTCCACCCTTCGGTATCGGGGTTCCAGATGGTGTCTACCTCCGGTTTGGGGAGGTCGAAGCGGGTGAAGTCTTGCCCGTCGTAGCGGTAAATGCCGCCCCAAGTCCCGATCCAGAAGCCTCCGGCTTCATCGATCAAGACGTTGCTTACCCGGTTATGATCGGCGGAGGTGTTGCCGGTGAAGTTGTTGAAAAGCTCGAAGGTTTCGCCGTCGTATTTCACCAGCCCATGGCCGGTACCGAACCAGTAATTTCCGGCTTTGTCTTCGTTGATGCTCGTGACGCGGTTGCCGGGTAGGCCATCGGCTTTGGTTAGGTAGGTGAGTTCTTTGCCGTCGTAGCGGGCGACGCCTCGGCCGACGGAGCCAAACCAGAGGTGGCCCTTGCTGTCCTCGAAGACGTCTACTACGTAGTCGGCGATTTGGACAGGGCTGTTTGGGGTTTGCTCGTTCACTTCCGTTGCAGCATTAGCGGACAGCTCAGCATTAGCGCTTTGGCTGTTGCAGGAGATGAGTAAGGCTAGGCATAGGAATGGTAGGGCGAGTAGCGGTATGCTTGCGTTCATTTGGTTCTTGTTTTAATGTTGCTTGGGGATGGGCCTAGTGGTCTGTCAAGTTTGATTCTAGCACAGATCGCCAACCGGACGCCCGCAGGTCCAGTAAATCCTTGCGCTTCGCTTCAGGATTCACTGGACGCTACGGGGTCCTGCTACGATGGTGGTAAGGACCTCGTAGCGTCCCTTGCCCCGAGCTGCGAAGCAGCGAGTAAGGCAAGGGACCTGCGGGCGTCCGGGCAGGTTAACCTCGTTTTGGTGCTGACTTCAAACTTTAAAGACCACTAGTGGTTCATCAAGTTTGATTCTAGCACCAAAAGACGAGGCAGCTCGCTGCGCTCGTAACCTCATCCCCGGCCCCTCTCCGGTGGAGAGGGAGGGCATGGCATCGCTGCGGTTTCGCCTTGCTAGATTGATCGTTTAGAATGAAAACTGTACGAACACACTTCATAGGGATACAACTCGAAGCATAGCTCATGTAAAGCAATCTGCATTATGAGTAGTGGCCGAGGTGGAGTTCTTAACACCCCGCAGCAACCCCCATAATCCACCCAACGGAGGTTTCGGTGATGGAGCGCATCGGCATATCTACGGGGCTTTGGGGTTTGAAGCCTCCCCAGAGGGCGGCGGGTAGGTTGGTGTGCATTGCTCCGGGGACGGCGATGATGGGGCGCTCCCAGAACCTGCCGTCTTTGGTGCGCAGTATCCTGCCGCCCATTTCGAGGCCGTAGAGTCTGTCTTTGGTGAGTAGTAACCGATTAACGGTCTGGTCTGCGTAAACGATAGACCAAGACAGGCCTCCGTCTTGGCTAGAGACAATTCCGTCTCGGCGAGCGGCGTAGAGTTGGCCGTTGAATTCGGTGATGCTGTTCACTTGTATCAGGTCGCCCTGCTGCGTCCAAGTCGTTCCGTAGTCGAGGGAGCGGTAGATGCCGTTGTCTGTACCGGCGATGAGGACGTCGCCGTGGAAGTGTAGTGCCCGCACGGAACCGCCCATGAAGTTGAAGACGAAGCTTTGCCAATGTAGGCCAGCATCGCGGGAGGTGTAGACGCGGCCGTGGTAGGTACCGATCACGATGAAGTCGCCCTTGGCGGCTACGGAGTTGATATCGATTCTTTGGGGTAGCCCCTGGTTGCGAGCTTCCCATTTATAGCCTCCGAAGGGGAGGACGTAAAAGCCGTTAACATCAGTTCCCAGCAGCAAGCGGCCTTCGTGTTCGATCAATGCACCTGCGCTCGCGCCCTCAGGAAGCCCTTCCGCAAACGGAATCCAGCTTTTGCCTTGGTCCGTGCTCCGGAAAATGTTGGGCGGGTCGGTAGCAACCGCCGGCTCGGGGATTCCGCTAAAGGTTAGTAAAGAGAATAATAAGGTAAGTAAGTACATAATAATTATTTTTTGTGAAGCCGATTACAGGTTCTCCGTAAGCTAGTGGGCTAGAGTTTTAGCGTTCAGGAATCAGCTTTTAGGCTACCGCCCGTTACGCTCGGCCGCCTGAATGCTGATTGCTGAAATCCACAATTCTGAGTAACCTACCCAAACTGTAGAAACGCGAAAAAGAATTGGCAGAATACCAATCGCTTTGTTGTTGTCCGCAAGGTATGGCCGTTCCGAGGCCAAGGCTAAAATTAATTGTAAAAGGATGTAAAGGGCTGGTAAAAGTGAAGTTACGACGTTTTTCATGCCGTACTTTTGCAGGTATGAACAAATGGCTACTTCGTTTGACGCAGGCTACCGGCCTGCTGTTGTTGCTCGTGACCCTAACCAGTGCGTTGTGGCCTGCGCCAGCAACCGAGCACCAGAAAACATCGTTGGCCCTGCGGCAAATCGGGCACGACTACCTCACGCTTGTAGGCGACAAGACCTCCCAAATCCCCGCCGTTGAAGCGCGCGAAGACGGTGTGTTGTTGCTTCGGCTTGAGCGCGACATTGCCTACGACACCCTGAACCAGCTTGCCCGTCGGGTATTGAACGATTACGGCATCCGCGCAGATTACACCCTCACGCTGGAGGATTGCGGATCTGGCGAGGTCTTCCTCGGCAGCCTCTGGCCGGGGGTACTTCAGGGCGAAGAAAGCATGCAAGACGATCAAGCCTGCTCGGGCCGAGACCAAACAGCGCGCTGCGCCAACATCGGTTTTGCAGTAGCTGAGCGCCAACAGGCGGGCACACCAGCAATAACTTGGCTGTTGGGCGGGCTGGGTATTTTGTTGTTCTTCGCAGGTAGGTTCACCTCGTCTCCAACGCCCGAGCCCACACCTCCGGCCGCAGTTGCCGTCACCGAAACGCCTACCCAATCTACCGCGTTGAAGCTAGGCCCAGACTGTACGTTCGATGCCACTAGCCACCTGCTCACCGTTGGGGCTAATAAATATGAGCTAACCTACCGCGAAGCGAAGCTTTTTGGCTTTTTCGTAAATCGGCCCAACGAAGTGCTTGCCCGAACCGACATCAACGATGCCGTTTGGGGCGAAGAAGGCATCATCACTGGGCGCAGCCTCGATGTTTTTGTCTCCCGCCTACGTAAAAAACTGGCGGAGGCCGAAGGCCTGGAAATCAAAACGGTACACGGTATCGGGTACCGACTTATGGTGGCTTAAGCCTAGCACAGTGTAATTTAAATTTGTCGACTTTTGTGCTGGTGGATTTTATTGGCTGGCAAGGCGGTAAAACCGGCGTTTAGCCGTAGCTAAATGAGGGTTTTACCAACGCAGCCAGCCGATAAAAGACGCCGCAGAAAAGTCGATGAAATTTAGATTACACTGTACTAGTTACTGACCGTCCGCATCAGGCCCATTCCGGTAAGGAAAAAGATAGCACCAATGATGGCTACGCCCCAAGGGTTCTGCCCGAAGGCCATTCCTTTATTAAAGATGGACATCACGCCAACGGCTAAACCAACAGCTCCAATGATGGTAAAAGCGATGCCAAGGATTTGCTTGCTTTTCATACTTTATTAATTTGGGGCGAAGATAAGGCCGTCTGGTTGCAATCCAAGTTGTTCGTATAGTGAGTGTGAGTTCAACTACACCTACCACTTGAACATCGGGGCATCTACGCAAACCTATAGGTAATACTACCTACTTCTGGGTGGTCTACCCGAGGATGTTTTGCATCCAGCGAGTAATACTATACCTTATGCCTTAGCATATACATTGCTTGCAAAAAAAACACCCTCATGTCCACACCACAGCCGCTCACACCCGAACAGCTTAAAGAAGCACTCCAAAAACCATCTTCATCGGAGAATATGGCGGTCCTCCTCGACCGGCCCGAAGACCCCGACTACGAGGAGAAGCGCAAAACCTTCAACCGCCGCTTCTCGAAGCGGCCCGCAGTTATCGCCTTTTGTACGACCGCCGATCAGGTGGCCCACGTTGTTAAAGTGGCCGCTGATAACCCCGCGTATCCCCTGCGCGTAAAGTCTGGCGGCCACGACCATGAGGGAGAGTGTTCTAAAACGGATGCCATCGTCATTGATTTTCAGGAGATGAAGGGCGTAAAGTTTTCCGAAGGCGATACGCTGATACACGTGGAGCCGGGAGTTCGTTTTCAAGACATTCTCTGGCAGTTGGACGCGAAAGACGTAAGCATTCCGCACGGTACTTGCGAGACCGTAGGTGTGTTCGGCTTCACGCTTGGCGGGGGCTGGGGGCCGTGGACCCGCCTGCACGGTATGTGCTGCGAGCGTCTCGTTGGAGCAACCATCGTACTCGGCGACGGGTCGATCCGTTACATACACGAAGACGACGAAGACCAATCTTCTCATGAGCTGCTCTGGGCACTCCGTGGCGGCGGCGGATTCAGTTACGGGATTGTCACCAACATGACCATCAAAACCTTCCCGCAACCCAAAGACACCTTGCGTTTTTCCCTGAGTTGGAAACAAGAAAGCCTCCACGCTAAAATGCCCGCGGCCATCAAAATTCTTGATGCTTGGGAGAACGTCATCAAAGGAGATGCCAACCCTCAACTGATGGGGACTAACCTACAGATCATGGCCATCCCGGAAGATCGTAAAAGCGTTGGGGAGTCTATTCATGATTGCGTATTCTATGGCTACTACTCTAGCGGAGACAAGACGCTAGTGGGTACGGATCAGGAACGAGAAGCCGCTCTGGAAAAAGCACTAAAAGAGGATTTGGCCGCTTGGTTTGGGGAACTGAACGTGGGTGCATTAGAGGTAAAACCGAACCATAAAAACTACCCGCCCGGTGAGCTTGAGGTGCTGAACAAAGTCAGCACCTTCTCCCGTTGGGATCGGGTTCCGACAAGGCATAAAAGGATCAGGATCAACGTCGTTGACCCAAAGACTAACTCACCGGCCAACTACATGCCACCAGACGTAGATTACCCCGCGCCCCACAAAATATCAAACCGTCTGGTGCAGAAAGGTGGCCTGGGTCGTGAAGGGCAGGAAAACCTGATCCGTAGCCTGCGCTCCTCGCTCATCAGCAAGGCAGGAAGCGAGGCTCACCTACACACTTATGTCACCCTCGGTGCGATCAGCGGTACATTCTACAATAAAGAATACGACCCCAAGGCCAACCCTGTCGGTAGCGCCTTCCCCTTCAAAGACCGCCCCTACACCATCCAGTACCAAGCATGGTGGGACGAGACCGATGACGACAAGCAAGCGGGTAAGGACTACCACGTCAATACCTACACTAACCGGGCACTTGATTGGATCGCGGAGTGCCGCACCAATCATTTCCCCCAAACCAGCGGCTCTTTCATCAGCTTCAAAGACAGCAGCATCCCGACGAAGCAGTATTTCATGCAGAGTTATGACCGGCTGAAACAGATCAAGGAGAAGTACAGCAAAGACCCCAACAATATCTTCAGTTCGCGTAAAACCATCATCTAAGACCTCCCCCATGCTCCATCTCAAGGCACCAACCGCCAGCACCGTTGCCAACTACTTACTTACCCGCCTCGCCCAACTGGGCGTTCAGGACTTGTTCGGGGTAGCGGGCAACTACGCCGCACCCTTCCTAGACACCATCCTCGCAGACCCAGAGCAGAAGATCAAACTCTTGGGCACCAGCACCGAGATGAACGCTGGCTACGCCGCCGATGCTTACGCCCGCTACCGGGGCTACGGCGGGGCCTTCGTTACCTACGGAGTTGGCTCTTTCAGCATCCTCAACGCTACGGCGGGGTCTTATGTGGAGAAGGTGCCGGTGCTCGTTATCAACGGCGCACCGACCAATAAGGAGAACAACATCGAGAAAAACGCTGGTTTGCTGTTCTCCCACTCTACGGGCAACCAGTTGGCAGATTTGGACATGTTCCAGAAAGTAACCTGTGCCGCAGAACGAATTACCGACGCCAACTTGGCGCCGTTTCAGATAGACAAAGCGCTCTCCGCCATGATGGCCTACCAACAGCCCGCTTACTTGGAGGTAGCCGAGGATGTATGGCGCGCGGCCTGCACCGCCCCGGAAGGTGAACTCCAGATCAACCCCAGTTTCACCACTTCGGTATCCGAAGTGGAGCAGGCCGTAGAAGCGGCTATGCAGGTAATTCAACAATACCCCAAGGTTGTTGCATGGGCCGGCATTGAGCTGCGGCAGCAAAAGCTTACCGGCCCGTTTGAGGAGTTGTTGGCCGAGCTCAACCGGCACGTCCCGAAGAAAGGCGAGCCGATCAAGTTCGTCACCTCCTACATGAGCAAATCCGTTCTCGACGAGCGGCACCCGCTCTTCGATAGTTGCCGGGTGATCGGGAAAAACATGACCGGGCAAGACGAACCGGACTACTGCCTCGTCGGTATTGGCGGCTGGACGGTAGACGCCAACGTGGCCAGCCAGAACATCCGGGATGAGCGCCTCATCTTGGCCTGCAACGACGGGGTGCTCGTTGGGGCCGAGTTCTTCCCGATGGTGGCCTTGGCCGACTTCATCGCGTCGTTGAAAACGGCGCTGGGCGCCGCCAACAAACGCTCGTTGGCGGGCACAAGTTTGGCTCCGCTCCCCGCGCCAAATTTGGGCAAGGAGCTTAGTTTCGACACTTTCTTTCATACGTTGGAGCGCAACTGGAACCCCAACGACATCCTGCTTTCCGGGGTAGGCTTCACCCTTAGCATCGCCTCGTACCTGCGCGGCGTCGCCCAAAATGGCTTCCTGACCGATGGTGTTTGGCTCTCCATCGGCTACCCCGTCGGTGCCGCTACGGGCGTGGCCCAAGCCTGCAAACGCGCTGCGGAAAACAAGAAACAACGCACCTTCGTCGTCGTCGGAGACGGTGCTTTTCAGGAGGTTTGCCAAGCGGTATCTGACCAGAACTTCCACCGCCAGAACAATGTGATCTTTGTACTCTCCAACACCATCTACGGCATAGAGCAGTTCATCGTGAACCCGAATCCGTTTCGGGAGCCGCCCGTAGATTACCCAAAAAAAGACGACCTGCTCAACTCCGTGTACAGCTACAACGACCTCCACCAGTGGGACTTCGTGAAGCTTGCAAAGTCTTTCGGCAGCATCGGCCGCCGGGTCAGTAGTTTGAAGAAACTTAAGAAGGTGCTCCGCGAAATAGAGGCCGCCCCAGACCGTAATTTCCTAGTCGAAATCGTCGTCCCTAAAACAGACATTCCAGCCGATTTACTGGCCGCCGCCAAGTACGTCGGCGAAGACGAAACCGCCAACAAAAACTGGCCGCCTGCCGCTAAGTTTTAGTTTGTTGCCTAGTGGTCTGTCAAGCTCAGATTACATGCTCTAGCCTTTAAGTCAACTCCTAACCATAAAAATTTACCCATACATGAAAAACTTCAAGGCAATCGACGCCGAAATCCATTACGACGTTGCCATCATCGGCGCGGGCATCGCTGGCCTGTACTCCGCCTACCGCCTGATCGAGAAAGACCCCAACCTGAACATCGCCATTTTTGAACGCCTCAACCGCACCGGCGGGCGGCTAGATTCAGACATCGTCAAGCTCACCAACAACGGTAAGCTGGTGAGCGGGAAGAGCAAAAAGCCGGTCAATACCATCAAGGAAGAACAGGGCGGCATGCGCTTCAACGACAGTATGACGGAGTTGATGAACCTGATCTACAAACTCGATCTGGAAGATAAGATCGTGCCCTTCCCGATGAAAAGCCAGGTGGAGCCAGCTTCCGGAGGCCAGCCCGTAAACACCAACCGGTTTTACTTCCGGGGCCACGGCTTCTCGGTGGCAGATGCCGCCGCCAGCAACGATGAAATTTGGGGCACGCTCTACGACATCAAGCAGGAAGAAAAAGGCCTGGACCCCAACCAGATCATCTCCAACGCCTTCAACCGCATCCTGAAAGCCAACAACTGGGAGATGGGCGAAGAACTCTCTGCCGACGAGTGGACGGAGGTCCGCGAAACCGTAAGCTGGAAGGGCCAAACCCTGAACCAGTGGCACATCTGGGGCCTGCTGCGCGACATGGGCTACTCTGAAGAATGCATCCGGATGCTGGCCGACACGACCGGATTCCCGGATACGTTCAAAGCCTTCACCAACGCTGGCGGCGCCTTTCAACTGCTGGCCGACTTCCCCAAAAACCCGGTCTACAACACCTTCATCGATGGTTTCAGCACCCTGCCCGACGCCATCGTGAAGTACCTGAAAGGCAAGGTTGACATTTTCTTGAGCACCAACCTGAATAGCCTCCACGAATGCCCGCAGGGCTATGAACTGCGCCTAGCGGAGGCAAAACGCGGCAAAAACGCTACGCCCTTCAGTAAGCGGACCAAGTCGGTACACGCCCATCAGGTCATCCTTGCTACAGCGGTGAAGGGCATTCAGGACATCTTCTACAAATCGCCCGCGCTCTACCGCCACAAGCAAGCGCCGAAGCTGTGGAAGGCCATCAACGAAGTGGAAGGGGCCGAGCTGATGAAGATCAACCTCTACTTCAAGGAAGCGTGGTGGTTGAACGGCATGACGGGCCGGCCAGACATCCAGTTTGGCGGTAATTTTACGACCCTGCCCCTCAACGCCATCTACCCTTTCTACGCCATCGAGAGCCTAGATATTGAGGGCGACAACGTCAGCCTGCGCCCCGAGCACTATGACCGGCCAGCGGCACTGACGCTGTACACCGACTTCAGTAAGAGTCCGTTTTGGGAAGGCTTGCAGAACATCGGCCCGATGTTTTCTTCTGAGTTGCAAGCGCATTACTCGAAGAGCAAAGCCCAGGTCATTTTCCCCGCCTCTCAGGCGGTGGTAGACGAGATGTTGAAGCAGCTTGGCCTCCTCTTTGGGGCGACCAACTTGCCTGAGCCCATCCTCAGCTCTTACCGCGCTTGGAACGGCAAAGACGATTTCGAGTATGCCTACCACCAGTGGAAGCTCAACGCCGAAGACAGCAAAACGCGGGCTTACCTCTCCAAGCCCTACAAAAACCGGGGGCTCTACCTCTGCAATGAGGCCATCTCGGACATGCAGGCCTGGGTGAATGGATCCCTTCGTTCGGCAGATTTGGCTTTGGGCCACTTCGGCATAGCGCCTTTGCCTACCCCGACGAAGGAGATGCCAGCAATGGAAATGGATACGGCACCAGCACCGAAGCGTCCTCAGGGTTTTGGGGGTGTTTGGGGGTAGTGGTTTTTAGGGCGCGGGCGCGGGATGCAAGGTGGGGTTAAAGGCGTGGGTTCGTGCTGCCACCAAACTCGATAGGCGAATACTTTTCGCTCGTAGCAACAGTGGAGCCTTGTCAAGTTTGAAATCAGCACCAACAAGGTTAACCTGCCCGGACGCCCGCAGGTCCCTCGCCCTTATTCGCTTGCTTCGCAGCTCGGGGCAAGGGACGCTACGGGGTCCTTATCACCTTCGTAGTAGGACCCCGTAGCGTCTCAAAACCGAAGCGGAGCGAAGGATTTTTGAGACCTGCGGGCGTCCGTTCAAGAAATGTAGCGTAGTGTGGGGCAGAAGACAGCATGGTTAGCTACCCCTTCGGGGGCTGGGGGCTAAAACCATTAGCCCCCTGGATGAAAGCCTTGAAACTTAACATGGCACCTGCGTCCGCGCCCAAAATTGCTTGAAAAGTATGTCAACCAGGCGCGGACGCGAGACAGTTTCATCCCCCTAAGTCGGGAACGAAACATGAGTCATTCCGGAGTTTGGGCCATATCTCTAGCGTTTTCTCCTAATGTCTCCGATATAGCTGACATAAAAAAGCGATCAGCGGGCAGCATTCAGAGCAGTTTTGCCTGAATGCTGGCCGCTGATCGCTCAGAACCTTGTCAAATACTGCCAAACATGGCCATCTTAATCAAAAATCAGGGATGACTCATGTTTTTTTCGGCCTAAACTTGACACAACTAAGTACCTACGTTTTACAATCAGGTTGAGTGCAAGCATGGTATTCTTCATCAATCTTTTTTAGCCCAAACTCTTTGAGCGTCAAGACCAAATCCGTGGAGCGCAGGGAACCATTCACCCACCCTTGCATATCAGACCAAGCTTCATTGCAACTGTAGATTTTTTCGCCTTTCACCAAGGTCGTCATGCGTTTCATGACTGCTCGGTCGTCGGTATTCATGCCCCACTGGTGGTAGGCGTAGCCGAAGTTGTCTTCGCCGTCCCAGTTGCGGTAGCTCGTCATTACAGGCTCGGGTACGTGGTGGGTGTTGAAGAGCTGCTTAAACTGCTTGAGTGCCTCGTCGACAATCGCCTGCGAAGCAGCGAACAAGACCTGAGGTTTTTTGCTGTGCTCTTTTTGCAATGGCGAATCAAATAGCGGCCCTACATTCTGCAATCCTTGCCAGAACTTAGCATTGTCGTAGTCACAGTAAATGGTAAGTGCTGCGGGTGCTTCGTTAGACGGTCCGGCTACGGGATAGAAAGGATAGACCGCATTGACGGGCAAGTCGGTGAACGAGGGGCCAAAGTTGATGACTGGCTGCCCGGTATCCCCATCTCTCCACCAAGGCCGCTCAAAGTAGAGGTTGATTTTCAGCAACTGCATGTTTACAATGGAGTGGATGTCTTCCCACAACTGCATAGCCCCTTTGCCTTGGTTCAGCGCAGGAGAACTGATGAATACCTTTTGCATGGCGTTGCTCGCGATGGCCAGGATAACTTTAGATGCCTCTAAGGTTTTGGTCTTCACGTCGTTCTGGAAGCTCCTCCCATGTGGATCAGTGGGGCTTATTTCTAGTGCGTATTTGTTTTTTCCTGACTTGGTAATGCTCTGGAGGTTCACCCCAAGCATGATGCGCCCACCCATTGCTTTGACCTCTTTCTCAAGGGCGTTGGTCAGGGTGCTGAAACCGTACTTAAAGGTATGGTAGTGCGGGTTTTTAGGGAAGTCTTCGAGAATCTGCCAAGCTTCCCCTGCACTGACCAGCGACAAGAAGGGAGCTTGAAAGCCTACCGTGTCTACCATCATTTTGAGGCATTCTTGGGAGTACCCCATGGCCTTGAACAGCCCGCCGAGTTGCCATTGATTTAAGGGAATGCCGTTCCATTTGTAGTCCAGACGGAACTCCTGCCAGAACTCAGGCGTAGGGTTTTCGGGCGCTTTGTCTACGCCGTTGGCCCGCAGGATGCGGTGGTAGATGGTATCGAGGATGGTTCCTGGGCTTTGGTTTAGTTCTGCGGGAGCCAAGTCGTACAATTCGCCCCAGATGGCATTGTTGTTGGCAGCGGCTTCGTCGGCCGTAAAGCTGTGCCCACGCACCATGTAGCGGTTGGTCGTCATGGGGAAGTCCACGATTTGATTGCAAAGCCCTAAGCCGCTAAACAAGCTCATCAACTCCGTCATTTCGTAGGTGAAGCGCATGCCACCCTCTTCGTCTCTGACGACAGAGCTGGTCCCTTTGCCGTTCTCGTCGCTGATTTTGATCAGATCAGTGTCTAGGCGTCCGCCCGTTCGGTTTAAGCGCTCGATGATGGTGATGCTTAGCTTGGGGTCATCCTTGAGCAACCTCCAGGCGGCGTAGAGCCCGGAAACGCCTGCGCCAACGATGAGGACGTCTGATAGTTTTGATTTCTTGTTTTTCATTGGTTTGTTTTTTATGCTGGTTAGGGTTACTTATTTGTCTTTTTGCGGAGGGTATTTACCTGGATGTGTGGCCAACGGGTGGTTCCTCCGTCTGTACCGAACTGAAAATCGAAATACTGAATTTGCTCGTACTGGAGTTGCAGAATTTCTTCGCCGTTTTCAACGATTGTTTCAATCCACATTCGGAAATCCATTTGACGCACGGGCGTGTACCTTTCCGTGAAGGGAGTGTTGATGACGCTGCCCTGCGGGCCGCTATCCTCTTTGGTTGACATTTCGATAAGGGAGTATTTCGTGACCTGCTGCTCCTTAAGTCTATCGCGCAGAATCAAATCTGGTCTTACGGAATACGGGTACAGTTCATGGGCAAGAATCCGCTGCGTATAGGTCCGGTTGCCGCTTGGGCATTTGATCGGCAGTTCCTTATCATGTACCCAAGCGGGTGCAGGCTCGTCGAGGTTGATAGGCTTATCAGGAGTTGTACCAGCACCGCCCATAGTTGGGGAGATGGCCAAGTGGTCAAAGTCCCAAGCGGCATCTCCTGAAGGGAAAGGTGGTGCGCCCTCGTGGTCAGAGTCATTTCCTAACAGCATTATGGTACTACCGTGGGGAATGGTGCCACTGCGGGAAACGGAGTATTTAGGTACGAAGTCTGGGCCGTTTGCGCCATCCCCTGGCTTGAGTTCGGGGTAACCAATATCGGTTTTAACCGATTCTGGCGTAGCGGGGTGGTTGTACATATCGTTTAGGTACAAGTACATACCTGCTTCTGCGTGTAGCGGGCTCCCGTTCAGGTCGTTGATGGCGGTCTCGTAGGTAACAGCTCCGTTGAACTGCTCGTTTGCACCTCCACGGTTACGAACGCTTCCTTCTACCAGTTTGAACGTTAGCTCTTCGGTGTATTTTTCGCAGAGGAAGTGGTACTTCCCCGGCAGCGTTTCGGAGTTGGTACCGGGAGAAGGCATGCAGATGGTAAGTACCCCCCAGCCAGTTGGGTCGTTATCGGGGTTGTGGTTTACCCAAGTGCCTTCCAGCATTTTGAGTACACCATAATCTGCGGGCAGCTTGAGGACTTCGGGAGTGTATTTTCTAACTTCCCGTACGTGGAGACAATTAGTGCTTTTCTTTTTCTCAGACATGGGTTTTCTTTTTTAGTAATGGAGACGGTTATGCTAAATCGACTTTCCAGCGCGCATTGTCTGGAATGGAATGCTTGGGTATTTTTACTTGGATGATGGAGGGCAAGTCGGTGTTTTTCAGCGCAGCTTCTACCGCTTCTTCTAGTTCGCAGTAGGTTTCAACCCTCCAACCTTTACAGCCAAAGACATCAGCCAACTTGCTGTACTCCCATTCGTGGATCACGCACAGCGGGAAGAAGGGTTTATCACTGCCCGGCTTGAAGACGTCGGCCCCGGCCAGCCATTGCTCAATGGCGTAGACGCCGTTGTCCATGATGAAGATGATCGGGTTTAGGCCCAACCGGGTTTGGGTAGAGATGCACTGGGCGGTCATTTGAAAACCACCATCTCCGGCAAAAACCATCATTCGCTGATCATCTTTCATCGCCATGCAAGCACCGGTGGTTGCGGGCGTTACGTAACCAATATCGGTGTAGGCTGCTTGGGCGATAAACCCGCCGGGTGATCCTACCTTTAGGAGCATTGTTCCGAAATAGTTGAGGCTGGTACCTCCCCCGATGATCGTGTTTTCATCAATGTACTTAGGGATGAAGTCGTAGAAGCCTTGGTAAGTGATTTGGGCGTTCGGGTCTTTCTTGGTCGGTTGTTTAGCTGCTGGTGGTTTTGGCACATACTTTCGGCAGGCCGGCGTGTCTTCCAGCAAGCCATCAATAACGTCCTCCAGCAGTACCTGCGCTTGGAAGTTGTTGTCGTTGTCAAGGTGTAGCGCATCATGCGCTAAGAAGGCCGTTTTGCCGTAGTCCAATACGCTCCCTAGGTTGTTGATGTCTGTAGTCCAAACGCCGAGGCCTAGGATGAAATCAGCGTTTTCGGCCAGCTCTTGAACGCTCTTGTGCGAGCCTTTGCCGTCAAAAACACCCGCAAACAAGGGATTGTGCTCGGAGATACTCGCTTTGCCTAAAAGCGTGGATACGTAAGGGATGTCTAGTTTCACAAGCAGCTTCTCCAGTTTTTCCTGCAAGCCGTAGCGATCAACCTCTACCCCCGTCCATACAAGTGGTTTTTTTGCGCTTTCTAAGTGAGACTTCAGCAGTTCGATGCTCTTCGCCAAATTGCCCGCATCACTCAACCGCTTAACCGGTTGTAAGGTACCAACGGGCCTAGCGCAAGGCAAATCGTACATGTCTTCGGTAAGCTCCAGATAAACTGGTCCTTTCTGCGTGATGCACTGCTGCAAAACAAAGTCGATTTGATTCGGTGCAAAAGCCGGATCGTCTACCCGTGTAGCTGCTACGGTGATGTTTTCGTAGATGCGCAAGTCTGTCTTATGCCCATTGATGAAGTGGTGCCAACTGAAGCCCGTCTGTTGGTATTGCAGTGTTTTGGCCACACTGGGGGCGCCGTTGATAACAATCACGGGCACCTTTTCTACGTAGGCTCCCGCGATGGCATTGACGGCGCTCAGCGCCCCAACAGAGTAGGTTACGCAGATGGCGCCAACGCCGTTCAGGCGGGCATATCCGTCTGCGGCGTAGCCAGCATTCAGCTCGTTGGTTGGGCCAATTCGGTTTATGGCGCTGGGTTCGACGTAGTTCTGGACCCAGTCTGCGCAGTAGTCGCCCGGTATCGCGAACAGGTCATTGAGTCCGATTTGTAGTAAGCGGTCTACTAGGTACTGGCCTACGGTATAGATTGGTTTCATTGGTACGGTTTAAAAACGAGGATAGAAGTCTTGTAAGATGTGTGTGGTGTCTGTTCGGTTGTTCTGCTTAGTAATTTAAGTCGTTGCTCAAAGGCAATACCTAAGGAGCGATAAATCCTTTACTAGAACTGGGTGTAAATGTACGGGGACAACACACCATGCAAGTGTTGTATTTCTGCCTGTTTATGTAGGTAAAAATACCTAAAGTGACGTTCAAAACCTATATATTAGGTGATTAGCGAATCGTTCCGTACTAGGGTGTTAAACATATTTGATGAGTGCTCTCTCAAATTCGGCAGGCGAATTTGGTGGCAATCCGTACCTTGCGGCCCATGTCAAAGACCACCTACGAAACCGTCATCGGCCTAGAGGCCCACGTTCAATTAGCGACCGAAAGCAAAGCTTTCGCCGCCGACCGCAAC
>CALEDI010000031.1 GCA_937949535.1 uncultured Lewinella sp.
ACAAACCATCTTACACCCTAGGAATTACGAGTTCTTTACGTGGCGAAAAAGTTCGCCTGTCGAGTTGGGCAGCAGAGTTCATCGGAGGTGTAAAATTACGGGCTTAACTGTTTTCGTAAACTTATGTATATCCCGTAGGCCGGAGGCACTCAACCCATTACGCGAAGCATGCTTACCTTAGCCCCATGAAGCTTCGCCTACCATTGCTAACCCTGCTCCTAACCGTTCTCTGCACCTGCGGCCGCGCCCAAACCACCTCCGACAACTTCGAGGATGGCGACCTGCTGAACCCCGCTTGGGTGGGAGACAACGCCAACTTCGTCGTCGCCGATGGCCGCCTGCGCCTGATGGCTCCTGAAGCCGGAACCTCCGTGCTCGGCCTCGCAACCCCCATTGACCGCGACGCGCCAACGACGAGCTACGAGTTTCTGGTCGATATGGACTTCTCGCCGTCCTCCGGGAACTTCTCAACCATCACGCTGATCGAGTCGCGGGTGCTGCCCGAGGTACGCCAGGTGGAGATGAAATTCGGTGGCATCTCCGGAGCTGATGATCGCCTAGAGGTTGTTTTTCGGGCTGGAAACGACGAAGTAGGCACCCTGCTCGGTACCATCGGCGCACTCGGAAACGCGCCCGCCACCGCCCGTTTTCGGCTAGAACACACCGGCGACGATTGGACGCTTTCGGCCGATTATTCGGGCGGCACCAACTTCCTCTTGCAAGACGAAACCACCGTCGAATTCCCCATCAGCCCCGATTCTTTAGCGCTATTTTGCAGCTATATCTCTACTCGTGTCGACAAATTTAGCTGGGACGATCTGCTGGTGACATCAGAAGTGATGACCGATGAAACCGCACCGGTTTTGGTGAGCAGCGAGTTGACCAACCCCGACGAAATTACGCTGATTTTCGATGAAGCCATCGACCCCGACCCCGCCGGAACACTGTCTAACTATTCACTGTCTGCCGCCGGTATTTCGGTGGTGAACGCCACGGTTGCTGGCGCGACGGTCGTGTTGGAACTGTCCCAAGATTTGCCCGACGGCGAAGACGTAACCCTAACAGCCAACACGATCACCGATGCGGCGGGCAACGCCCTCAACGGCCTGAGTTTGAGTTTTCGTTACGACATCACGGCGCGGCCAACGGCCCGCAATGTGCAGATCAACGAGTTCATGGCCGACCCCAATCCGGTTGTCGGTTTGCCGAATCAGGAGTACCTCGAACTGCACAACCCAACGGATACGGTGGTGGACCTCACCGGCCTAGAAATTGCCAGCGGCGGTAGCCCGGTTGCTTTGCCGGAGGGCAGCCGCTTGGCGGCGCAAGGCTACGTTGTGGTGACGAGAACGGCCGAGGCCGAAGGCTTTCGCGCGCTCGGCGCGGCGGTTATTGAGGCCAATTTGCCGACCTTCAGCAACGCCGCCGATGAGATTTCGCTGGCGTTTCAGGGGCAAAACATCCAGACGATCAACTACACCGACGGCTGGTACAACGACCCCGACCGCGACGAAGGCGGCTACAGCATCGAGTTCGTAGGCGAGGGCGCAGACGCAGGATGCAGTGCCAGTTGGAGGGCCAGTCTCGACCCCGCAGGCGGAACCCCCGGAGCGGAAAACAGCGTCTTGGGCATGTCGGCCGACATCACCGCCCCCAGCATCGCCGAAATCGAAGTCGGCAACTTCGGCATCACCCTAACCTTCGACGAACCCATCGACATCAACGATTTCACGGCGGACCTCTTCAGCTTTAGCCCCGAGGTCAACTTCGTCGCCCCCGTCTCCTTAGGTGAAAACGCCCTGTTCCTCTCCGCAGACCTGCTAGAAAACACGGTCTACACCTTCACCATCTTACCCGACTTCACCGACTGCGCGGGCAACGCCCCTTCGGAAGCCATCCAGCTCATCATCGCCATACCGACTGCACCGATGCCAGGCGACGTCGTCATCAACGAAATCCTCTTCAACCCCGCCACCGGCGGGGCCGACTTCGTGGAGCTTTACAACTGCTCCGATCAGGTCTTCCAGATCGAGGGGTGGCTCATCCGCAATTTGGAGTCTACGGCCTCTACAGCTACGCAGGAGGTCACGACTTCGCGCTTGTTCTTACCGGGAGATTACCTCACCTTCACGCCCGACCGCGAAGACATCCTCGCTCGCTTCCAAGACGTGAACCCCGACCTCCTCATCGAGCAACGCCTACCCAGCTTCGGCGACGACGACGGCAACGTGACCATCGATGCGGGCGTTCTCCGCCTCGATGCCTTTGATTATACCGAAGACTTTCACTCCGAGCTCCTCAGCCCCAACGACGGTGTCAGCCTAGAGCGCCTCCGGCAAAAGGCCGAAACCCAAGACGCAAGCAACTGGTTCAGCGCCGCTTCCTCGGAACGCTTCGGCACCCCGACGCGGGAGAACTCGCAGGCGCGGACGGAGCTGGTACCGATGGGCGAAGAGACTTTCTCCATCGTCAACCCAACCTTTAGCCCCGACGGCGACAGCTTCGAGGACTTCCTAGAGCTGAGCTACACCACCGACCGGACCGGCTTTCTGGCCCGCGTCCGCATCTTCGATGCGCAGGGCCGCCCCGTTCGGACCCTCCGCCGCACCGAACTCCTCGGCGGTTCCGGCACCCTCCGCTGGGACGGCGCTACGGACGAAGGGCTGAAGGCGAAGGCGGGGCTGTACGTCCTATTCGTTGAACTGTTTAATCCGGACGGGGAAGTTCGGGAAGAGAAATTGGTGGGGGTACTGGCGGGGGAGCGGTAGGTCTCTTTAGCACCGCTAATGATAAACAGAATTAGAGCTGCCTCAGTCCGGGTATTTTTTAGGTTAGCTGTCGTGAATGCTTTACTTTGCGTCCTTTACTCCCTTACTCCCTTCCCCCTTTACTCCCTTACTCCCTTACCAATGAGAATAGCTTCCTACAACGTAAACGGCATCCGTGCCGCCCTGAAAAAAGACTTCGCTGGCTGGGCTAAAGCGACCAACTTAGACGTGATCTGCATCCAAGAAACCAAAGCCACTAGCGATCAG
>CALEDI010000032.1 GCA_937949535.1 uncultured Lewinella sp.
CCTCAACCGCCCCGAAGCCACCGCCGAAGTGATGACCTCCGATGGTTGGCTCAAAACGGGCGACATCGGCATGATGTCTGAAGACGGTTTCTTCCGCATCGTAGACCGCAAGAAAGACATGATTTTGGTTTCTGGCTTCAACGTTTTCCCCAACGAAGTGGAAGACGTACTGGCGGGCCACCCCAAAATTTTGGAACTGGCCGCCGTTGGCATCCCGTCCGAAAAGTCGGGCGAGATTGTCAAGGTCTTCGTTGTCAAGAAAGACAAGTCCCTCACCGAAGACGAAGTGATCGCCTACGCCCGCGAAAACCTGACGGGCTACAAAGTACCCAAGGCCGTTGAGTTCCGGGATGAGCTGCCGAAGTCTAACGTCGGTAAGATCCTGCGGCGGATGCTGCGCGAGGAGGCGAAATGATAACAGTTTAGCCCTTGCTCCGCAGGGGCGTCACCGCTAACGATGGGTTGATCCTCGCCTCCGGCGAAGGTCAACCCATCGCTCATTTGGGGCTGTTCAGTTGCATCCTGGTAAACTCAAACCCCCACCAAAAGCGTTATAACGGGACCCTAACATAAATCCCCGTGAAAACAACAAACTTCCTCCTATCCTTCCTGATCGTGCTGGCGGCCTTTGCCGCTGGCCGTTATGCCTTTCCAACCTCCCCTGCACCTGCGTCCGCGCCTGAAGAAATGACGGTTAATTCGACGGAGTTCCAAGCCGCAAACCGAAGCGAGAGCCCCGCCCAAAGCAACCTCTCCGCCGAAGACGCACTGGCCTATACGCCCTCCGAGCTGCACACCATTCGGCTCTTCGAGAACGCCTCGCCGTCGGTCTGCTACATCACCACCAAGGCCCAGCGCCGCAGCTTCTGGACCCGCGACGTGAGCGAAGTCCCCGCCGGTTCCGGCTCCGGTTTCGTCTGGGACAACCAAGGCCACATCATCACCAATTATCACGTGATCCGCGACGCGAGCCGCGCCATCGTAACCCTCGCCAACGGCGAGGACTACGAAGCCAAGCTCGTTGGTATCGCTAAAGAGAAGGACCTCGCCGTGCTCCGCATCGAGGCATCACTTAAAGACCTTCAACCCATCCCTGTCGGTACATCTCAAGACATCCGCGTGGGGCAGGCGGTCTATGCCATCGGCAATCCCTTCGGCCTAGACCAGACCCTGACGACCGGCATCGTCTCCGCCCTAGACCGCGAGATCAACAGTCAAGCCAACGTCCCAATTCGCGGCGTCATCCAGTCCGATGCAGCCATCAACCCTGGCAACTCTGGCGGCCCATTGCTAGACAGCCGAGGGATGCTCATTGGTGTGAATACGGCCATTTACAGCCCGTCCGGAGCATCGGCTGGCATCGGTTTCAGTATCCCCGTTGATGTGGTGCGCTACGTGGTGCCCGATCTTATCCGCTACGGTGAAGTGCGCCGCGCCAGCCTTGGCATTGATTTCTACCGAGGTTGGCGCGGAGCAGGTTTAGCCATAGACCAAGTAGCGCCGCAAGGGCCCGCCGGTAGCCGTGGCATTCGTGGGTTGAGCCAAGATGCGCGCGGAAAATGGATGCTGGGCGATGTCCTCGTCGGCATCAACGGCAAAGCCATCAAGTCTCAATCAGACTACTTCCTAGAAATGGAAACCTTCGAGCCCGGCCAGCGCGTGACGCTCAACCTCATCCGTGATGAGCGGGAGGTTAAGGTGGAGGTGGAACTGGGGAGTTCGGTGGAGTGAATGTTTGTTAAATAGACAAGAGATCAAGGCGTGCCCTACATCCAGTACAGTGCAAACTAAATTTCACTTTCTGGAAAATTCCGAATTAGCCGCCCACTTAGGCCAGTTTTCCCCATTCGCTAGCCGCAGCCCGACTTGGTAGAGCAGTTCTCCGTCTTGTACTGCGCCGCTCAGCGGCCAGTCACCAGCGCTGTACTCATCGGCGGGCTGGTGGTAGCGTTCGGCAACGAAGCCGTCGCGCTGTTCTTTCGCGTACTCCTTTCCCTTTGTGGCGTGCTCGTAGCCGCCAGCGGCGTAGAGCGCGGGCACGCCGCCTTTGGCGAAGTTGAAATGGTCGGAGCGGTAGAAGTAACCTTTTTCGGGTTCGGGGTCCGATTGTACGTAGCGGCCTTGCTCTTCTGCGACGGCGGTAGCCAGCGCGTCCATCTCGCTGTGGCCGAGGCCGGTGATGGTGAGGTCCTTCGCTTCGCCGATGGGGTTGATGCCGTCGATGTTGATGTTAGCTACCGTCTTGTCGAGCGGATAAACGGGGTTGTTGACGTAGTAAGCACTGCCCCAAAGCCCTTGCTCCTCAGCCGTAACGAAGAGGAAAACGACGGAGCGGGCGGGCGGTTCTTCCAGCTTGCCATAGGCTTCGGCGATGGAGAGCAATTGGGCGGTGCCCGAGGCATTGTCTAGCGCGCCGTTGTAGATCGAGTCTCCGTCTACGGCGGGGCCGACGCCGATGTGGTCCCAGTGAGCGGTATAGACGACGTACTCGTCCGAACGTTCGTTGCCGGGTAGGGTAGCGATGATGTTGTAGGACTTGTCGAAGCGGAGGTCGTTTTTGACCGTATTACTAAAGGTTGTGTTCAGCGAGACGGGCTCAAAGTCGGGGCTGGCGGCATCGGCGAACCAGCCGGTACGGTCGGCATCGGCGATGGTGAATAGTTTCTTGGCGGCGTCGAGCGAAATCCAGCCGGCGATGCCGAGTTTGGGGCTGCCGTCGTCTTCCAAGGTGAGGCGGGTACCCGACCAAGAGCTCTGGACGACGAACCACGGGTAACCGGCTGCGCCGGTTTCGTGGATGATGAGGCAGGCATCGGCCCCTTGGCGGGCGGCTTCCTCGAATTTATAGGTCCAGCGGCCGTAGTAGGTCATCTCTTTTCCCTTGAACATGGTGGTGTCTTCGGTGTAGTAGCCGGGGTCGTTGACCATCACGACGACGGTTTTGCCCTTCACGTCCAGCCCTTCGTAGTCGTCCCAGCCATATTCTGGGGCTACAATGCCGAAGCCCGCGAAGACCATTTCGGAGTCGTTTATGCTTACGCCTTCCACAGGCAGGTCGCTGTAGGTAACGATTTCTTTTTGCTGTGTCCAGCTCAGGCTCAGGTTGCGGTCTAGGCCGATTTGTACGGCTTCGGGCTTTCCGGTTATTTCTACCATCGGTACTTCTTGGCGGTAGCTGTCGCCGTTGCCGGGTTCTAGGCCGAGGGTCTTGAGTTCTTTTTCGAGGTAGCCCAGGGTAAGGGTTTCGCCTTCGCTGAAGGGTAGGCGGCCGCCGTATTTGTCGGAGGCCAGTTCGGCGATGTGGCGGTCGATGGTGGCGGAGTCGATCAGCGGCCCGTCATCAGTAGTGGCGTTTTCGGGGGCGCGGCCGCAGGATGCAAGGGTGAGGATTAAGGAGCAAAGGAGGAAGAGCTTGTGCATGTGCTTTTTTGGTTTTGAGGGGCTTAATATACGTCCTGCCCCAACGCCCTACCGCATCCCCTCATAAAACTCCACCACCGCTGGGTCTACCATCACATCGCGCGGCGTAAGTGGGTTACGCAACACGATGCCCTGGAGCGTCCGGCAACGGCTGAGGGCAACGTAGGTCTGGCCGTGCTCGAAAGCTCCGCGCCCAAGGTCGATGATGATCTTATCGAAGGTCTTGCCCTGAGACTTATGGATGGTCACGGCCCAAGCCAACCGGACGGGGATTTGCTTGTAGGTACCGAGGGATTCGGTCCCGATCTTGGTTTCTTCTTCGGTGCCCGTTGCGGTGTAACGGATCACGTCCCATTCTTCGTAGCCCACCTCAAACTCGCGCGGTTTGCCGTCTTCACTCACCAGAATTATGACCGACTCGGGCTTGCACTCCACGATGGTGCCGATGGTGCCGTTGACGTACTTTTTGTCGTTGTCGTTGCGGACCGTCATCACCTGAGCGCCAACTTTCAGCTTCAGGGCGGCGGGCACCGGGAAGAGCTTCTCGGAGAAGCCTCCTTTTACCTGACCGATGTAGAGCATTTCCGGTGAATCTAGCTGGGCTAGTTTGGTAGCGTTGATGCCGTTTACGGTAGCGTTGCGCGCCGCTAGGGTGAGGTAGTTTTCGCCTTCTTCGGGGAAGAAGTCTGGTACGTGGCGCTCGTTCAAAGATTCCAGCTCGTCGTAATCAACCGTAGCGTTGCGGATGGCTTCGAGCAAGCGCAGGAAGTGGCGGCTGTCTTGGCGGTAAACGATGCGCAGCTCGATCATTTCCAGATCGATCATGTCGAAGCAGTCTGCGGCGAAGAAGTAAGCACTGGCGTAGCGTTGGCTGAAGTAGTACTTTTCTTCTTGCGTACTCACGATGGGGGGCAGCTGGTAGAGGTCTCCGAAGAGGATCACCTGTACGCCGCCGAAGGGGCTGCTGCTGTTGCGGTTCAGCCGCAGGGCGATGTCGATGGCCTCCATCACGTCGGCCCGCACCATACTGATCTCATCAATGATGAGGGTGTCGAGGTTTTCAAACAAGCGGCGGTAGCGGCGGTTGGGCTTCACGTTTTCGGGCAAGATGAGCCGGGGCGGAAAGCCAAAAAGGCTATGTATGGTTTGGCCCTGCACATTGAGCGCCGCCACGCCCGTAGGCGCAAGCACAACAACGTTTTTGGTAGTGCTGCGCCGGAATATTTGCAATAACGTTGATTTGCCCGTACCGGCGCGGCCGGTAATGAAAAGATGATCGCCAGACTCCATACGCTTCAGGGCGTAGTTGAAATCATCGGATAGTTGTAGCGGCTCTAGGGGCATGGGGGCGAAGATAGGGCGGTTGGTTGAGACGCTGTGCGTTGAACCTGATTTACTTAAACCGAAGCTAAAGTCGGCTAGCCAATCGTTAAAACCTAGCCTCTCGGCAAAGGCCCAAGCCCAACAAACCCTAGGCCAAGTGTTAAAGTTTCTTGTGCCAATAGGCGGCCCAGCCCTAGCGGAGCTGAAAACGGGGTAATCTTAGTTTGCCGCCCAACGTTTTATATGCGTTCACCGAGTTACCAACCCATTGAAAACGACCACATGAAAACCCTTCTTTGCACCTGCGTCCTCGCCCTCCTATCCCTTACTGCTTTCGGGCAAATAGACGCCAAGCTGAACGCCGGCTCGGCCATCACGGGCGGCATCAACCTCTCCGCCGACTTCGGCCTCGATTACAGCAACTCCCTCGCCATCGGGCTGGGGCGGGCCAATACCAAAATTACGATCAACGACAACGAATACCAGTACCTCCGCTACCGGATCATCCCCGAATACCGCCACTATTTCAACCCCCGCAACGGCGCCGACGGGCTCTTTGCCGGAGCCTACGGCCGCGTCGCTTTTTTTGAAGCCGAAGCGATCACCGAAGGCGAAGACATCGATGGCGTCCGGGTTGGGCTCGGGGCGTTGTTTGGCAATAAATGGGCCTACGACGGCGGTTTCGTGCTCGAACTCAACGGCGGCATCGGCTACAACAAACCCTTCGGCACCGACGAAAACGCACAAATAGCCAACCCTTTGCTCAGCCTAGCACCAGGCCTCGATCTCCGGCTAGGTATTCTGGTCGGCTACCGATTTAATCGGTAGTTTGGGGCTTACCTAAACCGCAAACTCAATACGCCCATAATGGCTTCTTTTACGATGGAGCCGTGCATTTTGCTGGCCCCCAAGATGCGGTCGGTAAAGATGATCGGTACCTCAACGATTTTATAACCGAGCTTCCAAGCCGTGTGCTTCATCTCGATTTGGAAGGCGTAGCCGATGAATTCGATCTTGTCGAAATCAATCGCCTCCAGCACGGGGCGGGTGTAACACATGAAGCCGGCGGTAGAATCTTTGACGGGCATCCAGGTGATGAGCCGAACGTATATGGACGCGCCGTAGGAAAGAAAACGCCGATCAAAAGGCCAGTTTTCTACGCCGCCACCTTTGGTATAACGAGAGCCAACGGCTACGTCTCCGCCGCCGGTGTGACAGGCTTCGCGTAGGCGCACCAAATCCTTAGGATTATGGCTGAAATCGGCGTCCATCTCAAAAAAGAAGTGGTAGTCTGCCGATTTTGCCATGCCCCAGCGGAAGCCGTCGAGGTAAGCCGTTCCCAAACCCAGCTTTCCGGCTCGCTGCAATAGGTGCAGCCGCTCGGGGTATTCCTGTTGCTTCGCCTTGATGATGTCGGAAGTGCCATCGGGCGAGCCATCGTCTACGATCAGGAGGTGAAAAAGGTAGGGTAGCGTGAAGACCGTATCGATCATTTTAGCAATGTTCTCCTTTTCGTTGTAGGTTGGTATGATTACGAGGCTGTCGCTCACTGGGGCAGGTTATTTTTTCTTGAGGTGCAAATATACCGAAAGTGGATAGGTTGGGGGGAATAGTGAGGCCGTTGGGCCCCGGAGGGGTCTCATATCTAGCGATGGGTTGAACGAGGCCGAAGGCCGAGATCAGCCCATCGCGGATAATAACGGCCTTACGATTGCCTACAACACCAATCAGGGCGGGGCCGCAGGTGCAAAGAGCGGTTTGGGCATTGCCTCTAAAACCCAAGAGGTCGGTTCGGTCTCAGAACCTCCCCCTGCACCTGCGCACGCGCCCAAAAAGCCCCTTCGCAAAACAAATATACGAAACCACAACAAACACTACAATTTGTTTAAATAATTGTTTTCCGTTTTGTATGTTTGCAGGGTTAAGCAAATTACTGAATGGCAGACGCAACTTATAACGAAGACAACATCCGGTCGTTGGACTGGAAAGAACACATTCGCCTACGCCCAGGCATGTACATCGGTAAGCTGGGCGATGGTGCTAGCCCCGACGATGGCATCTATATTTTGCTCAAAGAAGTGATCGACAACTCCATCGATGAGTACGTGATGGGCCACGGAACGAAGATTGAAGTCACGATTGAAGACGGCGTCGCTTCCGTACGCGACTACGGCCGGGGAATCCCGCTCGGCAAGGTCGTTGATGTGGTCTCGAAGATGAACACCGGCGGTAAATACGACAGTAAGGCCTTCAAAAAATCGGTCGGCCTCAACGGTGTCGGCCTCAAAGCCACCAACGCCCTCTCCGACGAGTTCACCGTCTACGCCGTCCGCGAAGGCAAGATGAAGAAGGCCGATTTCTCGCTCGGCAACCTCGTAAAAGAGCACAACCAGGCCAAAACGAAGGAGCCCAACGGCACCTTCATCAGCTACCACGCCGACCCCGCAATCTTCAAGAAGTTTAAGTACCGCTCGGATTTCATCGAGAACCAGCTCTGGAACTACGCCTACCTCAACGCGGGCCTGAAACTGATCTTCAACGGCAAAACCCTCGTTTCCCGCAACGGCCTTAAAGACCTGTTGGAGCGCAAAGTGAACGAAGACCTCCGCCGCTACCCCGTCATCCACCTCAAGGGCGACGACATGGAAGTTGCCATCACCCACGGCAATGCTTACGGCGAGACGTACTTCAGCTTCGTGAACGGACAGCACACTACCCAGGGCGGAACCCACCTCAATGCCTTCAAACAAGGCTTGGTAGAAGCCTGCCAGAAGCACTTCAATAAGGCCTACGACCGGAAAGACATCCTCGGCAGTGTAGTCGCCGCCGTCGCCATTAAGGTAGAAGACCCCATCTTTGAGTCGCAAACCAAGACCAAACTCGGCTCCACCGATATGGGCCCTGGCTCGCCCACCGTCTCGACCTACATGCGGAACTTCATGACGGAGTACTTCGACAATTACCTGCACAAGAACCCCACCACAGCCGAAGCGCTGGAAAAGCGGATCAAGCAGAGTGAGCGCGAACGCAAGGAGATTGCCGGCATCAAGAAGCTGGCCAACGCCCGCGCCAAGAAGGCCAACCTCCACAACAAAAAACTGCGCGACTGCCGCGTTCAGTACAACTCCAACAACAAAAAACATACCGACGAGCAGAAGCTCGCCACCACCATCTTCATCACCGAAGGGGACTCCGCCTCGGGCTCCATCACCGTTGCCCGTGATGTTTATACCCAGGCAGTTTTCTCGCTGCGCGGTAAGCCGTTGAACTGTTTCGGGCAGACCAAAAAGGTCGTCTACGAAAACGAGGAATTCAACCTCCTCCAGCACGCCCTCAACATCGAAGACGGCGTAGACCATTTGCGCTACAACCGCGTCGTGATCGCTACCGATGCCGACGTGGACGGGATGCACATCCGGCTACTACTCCTCACTTTCTTCCTCCAGTTCTTCCCCGACATGGTAGAGGGCGGACACCTCTACATCCTCGAAACCCCGCTCTTCCGCGTCCGCGACAAGCAAAAGACCTTCTATTGCTACAGCGAGCAGGAAAAACAGGACGCCATGAAAGCCCTGCGCGGCAAGCCCGAGATCACCCGCTTCAAGGGCCTCGGCGAGATCAGCCCGAAGGAGTTCTCCGATTTCATCGGCGAGAACATCCGCCTCGAACCCGTCGTGATGGGCGAGAATACGGACATCGACAAGCTCCTATCTTACTACATGGGCAAGAACACGCCCGACCGCCAAAACTTCATCATCGACAACCTCCGTATTGAGCTTGATGCTGATATGGACGGGGATGGGGTGGATGATGTTGAGCAACTTGCTGAAGAGGAGGTTGGGGTGGTTTAAATTTGTGTGGAAAAATTATTATTAACTCACCCTGTTATGACTAGTTAATCAACTTGTTTTATGAAAACTTGCCGGTGTGTGTGTGTGTAGTTTTACATCGTAAAATTTTCATTCACTAAACTCCTTATTAATGAAACCCTATTTCGTAGTAATTTTATTCATCCTATTACCCATCTTCGGCTGTGCTCCTTCAACGGAAACGTTACTTCTCCAGGGTGACATCCCTACACCGGAAGAATTGGCCTTTGCGGTATTCCACTCAGGTATTTACCAAGATTTCACAGCCGCAGTAACTACGTTTAGAGACTCCGAAATATCCTTTACATCAGAAGATCTTCAAGCTTGGACTTCAACTACTGAGGTCACCGAAGACCAGCTTATTGATTACATGGTAAAGTACAGTGATCTTACAAAAGTGCAGCTTACCGGATTCTTGACTACGACAAAAGACATTGAACAACGATTGCTCAGTAGATTTGGTAATCCGCTTCAAGAAGTATACGCTGATGAGGTTCTTTTAGAACGTTATATATCTACATTTAAAGACTTGATGTCAAAGCAGGTATTAACTGTTGGAGAAAAGATGTATACCGCCTGTGGAACTGACTATAGCTTAGCTTGTCCAGGTACTAGAGAATGTTACTATGCTAACGATTTAGACAGCTATCTAAAAGACTGTGAACAAATAGCCTATGACAATGCTTGGATCTTTTTTCAAGCCGCTTCAATAACGAGTACTGCAGCTGGGGCAGCTATAGGTACTCTTGCCGCAGGCGTAGGAGCTGGGCCTGGAGCAGTTGCAGGCGCACTAGGCGGGGCTGCCGCTGGAGCAATAGGAGCCATAATAACAGTTTCGAATGCGGTGCCAAGGTGTCGATTAGAACTAGCTGATTATTGTGCCCTTTGTAGAGCAAGATGTGTTGAACCTTAAACCAAATATTCAATGCGCAAATTAACTTTATTGCAAGCGAGTCTGTTATTTTCAGCGGTATGTACTATTATCATGTCGTTCCTATACTTCATTCTGCTAAGACAAGATTTTACCGGCTTAGCAGTTTTCCTTATCCCTTTTTGGCTCGTTTTCATGTTTGGGAGCTATTACCTAGGCATAAAAGCCTTTGTAAAAAACGACACCGAATAGATCATTAATCTACATCCAACGGGCCATGAACTGTTAGCAATTCATGTCCCGTTAAACATTCACATGCTTAGTTTCGACGGAATAGTTAACTCACAGGAAGCCTTTGGCTTCACTACTTGTTCCTTGCCGGAGGCAAGTCACTCCAGTCTTGCTGCCGGAGGCAGCTCGCTCCATTATTTTTGCCCAAATTCGTCTTCGGCTACGCGGCGGACTTCGTCGGCTACGCGCCAAGCGACCTGCTCATCCAGTGTAGGCGGGATGACCTGATCGTAGGTTGGTTCGCGGAGGTGATCGGCGATGGCGCGGGCGGCGGCCAGCTTCATGTTGGGGGTGATGCGGGGCGCGCGCGCATCCAGCGCGCCACGGAAGATACCGGGGAAGCCGAGTACGTTGTTGATCTGGTTGGGCAGGTCGCTGCGGCCCGTCCCGACGATGGCTGCTCCACCAGCTTTTGCTTCGTCGGGCATAATTTCTGGTACGGGATTGGCCATCGCGAAGATGATGCTGTCTTTGGCCATCGTGGCTACGTCGTTGCGGTCCATGAGGTTGGGCATACTGACACCGATGAATACATCGGCCCCAACGAGGGCATCTTGTAGGGTACCGGTTTTGTTTTCTGCGTTGGTAAACTCTAGTGCTGCTTGCTTCGCGTAGTTGAGGTTGTCTCGGCCGCTGTGGATGATGCCTTTGCTGTCGCACATCACGATGTCTTTGACGGGCGTTGCGAGCGGGGAGTCCGGGTTGTCCACCGCTTTGAGCAGGCGGGCGATGGCGATGCCGGCTGCGCCAGCTCCGTTGATGACGACCTTGAGGTCTTCCATCTTTTTTCCGACCAGTTTACTGCTGTTCAGTAGGCCCGCTAGGGTAACGATGGCCGTACCGTGCTGGTCGTCGTGAAAAACGGGGATACCGATGTCTTGCAGGCGGCTTTCGATCTCGAAGCTTCGGGGCGCGGAGATATCTTCGAGGTTGACGCCGCCGAAGACGGGGGCGATCAGCTTTACGGTCTCCACGATCTTGTCTGTATCTTGGGTGTCGAGGCAGATGGGGAAGGCGTCGATGTTGGCGAATCGTTTGAAGAGCATCGCCTTGCCTTCCATGACGGGGATGCTGGCGAGGGCGCCGATGTCTCCCAAGCCAAGTACTGCTGAGCCGTCTGATACGATGGCTACGGTATTGGACTTGATGGTGTATTTGTACACATCGTCTGGGTTGGCAGCAATGGCTCGGCATGGCTCGGCAACCCCGGGGCTGTAGACGAGGGAGAGGTCGTCTTTGCTCCGAACGTCCATTTTGGGGGAGACACGGATTTTGCCTTTTAGCGTCCGGTGGAGGTTGAGGGATTCTTCGAAGTAGTTCATAATTTGGTGGTGAGCTTGGTTGGGGTGGAAAAGTACGGGTTATTTGGGGAGTAGGCGTAAGATTCAGGTTTTAGCGCCCGGCACCCCAACCTTACGTTTATGTATATTCCGTAGGCTGAAAGTGCGGTAAGAACAACCAAAGTCTTCCACGGATGTTTAGTTGGCATGAATCTAGGTCTTCCACTCTACCAACAGGTTATTTTGATCGGAGCCAGTCTTTACGCGCTGGTTGTTATTTTCATGTCTATAGCAGATTATGTTTCGTCGGACAGTTATTGGGTGATCGTGGCTTACATTTGCCTGACCGTAGTAAACCTCGTTGTGCTTTGGAAAAGACACCAGCAACGGCAAGAAATCCTTTCTAAATGACCATCGACGACCACACCATTGTTACCCTCACCTACGAAGTCCGCGACGGCGGCGAAAGCGGGCCGCTGATGGAGCGGATGGACGTAAACTACCCCTTCAAGTTTATGTTTGGCGTAGGTAAAATGCTGCCCGCTTGGGAGCGCAGGATCTTCGGCCTTAAGCCGGGAACTGGTTTTGCCTTCAAGCTTGGCCCGGAGGATGCTTATGGCCTTGCCAGCAAGGACCACATTCTTACGATGCCTATCCGCTACTTCCAAGACGCCAACGGAGCTGTTGACCCGACCCTGCTCGTAGCCGGTCAGTTCGTTACCCTAAGCGGTTCAGACGGCAAGCCGGTCAACGCCAAAATACTGAAGTGGGACGACGACAACGTCACCCTCGATGCCAACCACGCCTTGGCGGGGAAGACGCTCTTTTTCTCCGGCGCGGTCCTTGAAGTCCGGGAACCTACCGTAGATGAGTTGGTCCAGAAACGGTTTATTGCAGAAGATGGGGTTCGGCGTTAGGCCGGAGGCAAGTCGCTCCAAGTTCATCTCCGCATCCGCTTAGGCCCATACCAAAGCCAGAAGCCCGTAACCGTAAAGAGCACTAACGCAAGCCCCATCAGGGTATTGTAGAATACCTTGAAGATGCCGTGCGGAATACCGAGCCAATCGTCAACAATAGACCCGTCGTGTACCTGCTCAATCCAGTCGTTGTGGCGGCGGCCAACGCTGAGGGTTTTGCCGGTTTGTGCGTCTAGTTGTACCTCTCGGTTCCCGTTTTTGAAGAGGAATTTCATGCTTCCTTTACTGGGCCGGACATCAATGCGGTCGATTTCTGAAAGCTCGTTCGTTGCGCGGTAAAGCGCCTCTGTTGCGAGAAAGCTTAGGGTGTCTAGCGGTAACCATTCGGTCATCTCGTCTGTCTCTCCTTGATAAGTATTTGGCATGATGGCTTCGCCGCTGTGCTTCTTCCAGCCCAGCAGGATGCCAGTGATGGCCATGATGAAGAAAAACACAAACAGACTGATGCCCGACAGGCGGTGAAGCTTGCGGGTGATGCGTAGCGTATGGGCTTGTTGCTTGCGGGAAGACATTTTCGAGTAATGAAGTTCGGCGTTCTTTGCCGGTATACTTGACTCGGCCACCAGAGGTGAAGTTTTGCCGAACCAAGTGTATGTAGACACCCTAGCCGCCGATAGGGTTGATGCGTAAGACGATAGTATCATATTCCTCCAAAACAGTAATTTTGCCCATCTACTGCGGAGGCTCTCCATCTCCCGACTGAAACAACAAAAAAGACCATGCTCAAAGTCTACGACGACACCTACTTCATGAACCAAGCAATCGAGCAAGCGAAGCTCGCTGCGGCAGAAGGCGAAATCCCCGTCGGGGCGGTAGTCGTTTCCAATGAGCGGATCATCGCTCGGGGCTACAACCAAACCGAGCGGCTTAGCGACGTGACGGCCCACGCCGAGGTAATTGCCCTAACCGCTGCCGCCAACTTCCTCGGCGATAAATACTTACACGACTGCACGCTGTACGTAACCCTAGAGCCCTGCCCAATGTGTGCGGGAGCACTCGCCTGGAGCCAAGTAAGCCGGATCGTTTACGGGGCCAGTGATGATAAGCGCGGATTTATGCGCTTCGGACGAGAAATGCTTCATCCCAAAACCCGGCTGGAATACGGTGTATTGCACGAAACTTGCGGAGAACTAATGACTTCCTTCTTTGCCAGCCGCAGATAGTAGTAGATTGTTAGGGCGCACAAAGGCCTCGCCAAATAAGCTACGGAAGAAAGGCGGTAAGCAAGCAGGAATTCATGCTTTAAACCGCTACTTCTAGCCATCGGTATAGCCATTCTTCTGGCGCGTAAATCGTTGATTTAAAAAGAAATAGTTCACTTTTTAACATGAATGTTCGTAAAAAAGGCGATATTTGCACCGCTTTTGAAAATCCGTCCCGAAGGGTCTTCGAATGCGGCTGTATTTACTATTTGAAGCATACGCATCCGAAGGCCTGTGACCGAACACTTATACAAGTTGGTCGCTACAAGGAACAATAAAAAATAAAAATGAGAAAAGCTGATTTAGTTGCGAGCATCTCCGACAAAACTGGCATTGCCAAAGTAGACGTACTGGTTTCCCTTGAAAGCTTTTTCAAGGAAGTAAAAGGCAGCCTTGCTGAAGGCGAAAATGTTTATATCCGTGGCTTCGGCTCCTTTATCGTTAAGAAGCGCGCCAAGAAAATTGGCCGACACATCAAAGAAAACAAAGCTATTGAAATTCCGGAACACTTCATTCCGGCCTTCAAGCCAGCCAAGATTTTTGTTGAGCAAGTGAAAGACAACGTCACTGCTCTGCCGAACGAAGACGGCAACGACTAATGGGGCGCTCCCAGTGGATCGCCGTAGCCGCAGTCAGTGTACTGTTGTTGCTCACCTATTGGGGATGCCCGGTAAGGCCGCCAGAAATGGAGGAAGGCTTTAAGCGTGGCCCCCTAGAGTCTACCGGCCTTGAATCCTTGATCAGAGCCGCACGCTCCGAGTTGACACCTGCCGAAATAGCTACGCTGTCTGACCTAGAAAGCCGTCTTGAAAAACAAGAACTGCCCGAGAACCGCCGCCCCCTGCTAGAACAACTGGCCGGAGAGTGGTACAGAGCCGGCCACCCAGCCATCTCTGGCATCTACGCCAAGGAAATTGCAGAAGACGAAAACACAGAAGATGCCTGGAGCATCACCGCCACCACCTTCAACATCTGCCTCAAACAAGCAGACGCTGACGATAAGACCCGGCAATTCTGTGCCAGCCAAGCCGAACAGGCCTACCAAGCAGCCATCAGCCTCGACCCCAAAGATGCTGACAACCGCATCAACCTCGCCGTAAGCTATACCGACTTCCCGCCCCGAGACAACCCGATGAAAGGAATTCTACTGCTGCGCGAACTCGAACAGCAATACCCAGAAAACCCTAGGGTCTATACCACCCTAGCCCAACTGGCCATCAAGACCAACCAGTGGGAGAAAGCCGCAGAAAGATTAGAGAAAGCCGTTGAACTGGCTCCCGACAATCCCGACGCAGTCTGTAACCTAGCAAGGGTCTACGAAACACTGAACCGAACCGACGAAGCGGCACCCCTAGCCGCCCGTTGTGAGGAGCTTGTTAAGTAATTCTTGTTATTCTGGTGCGCAACCAACAATTTGTCCCCGCTGAATGTACTATCTTTGCGGGCTCTAAATACTCGTAACTTTATTTTATCACCAAAACGACTAACTATGCCGTGTGGAAAAAAGCGGAAGCGTCATAAGATTGCTACCCATAAGCGGAAGAAGCGTCTGCGCAAGAACCGCCACAAGAAAAAGAACCGCTAGTACGATTCTATCGTATTGCAACATACCATATCCGACCGAAATGCTAGAAGCTAGAAACCGGAACCAATGAAGGCGTTTTTTCGCACTTGTTGGCCACCAAATTCTTACCTCTTCCTTTCGGTCGGACACCATGGAACCCGACGCCTTTCTTCGTCAAGCATCCCCTATCTGGGTCTGTACCTGCCAATTATAGCCAAACACCCTAACCCTTCGGGGCTGCACACACTTTCCTAAGACTGAAAGTAGCCACCCTGTCATTCAACACTATTACCTGTCTACCATACGTCCTGTTCGTTAAAGACGGAAGACTTCTTCTAAACCTGTGCGAGCCACCTACTTTGGCCACACGACAAAGAGCTTAACCGCCACCTGCCGTTTTCTATAAACGTGCGGCGGTAAAATTCCTTGAAGTACTTCACCCTCGTCTGAACCATACGTAATCCTCAACCCAAGACTTTAGGTAGTACTGTTCTATTTTGGTAGCTCATCCTTTTGATAGACTTTTGATGCCCGACTTCGCCTTGGCGACGGCCCCTCCGTTTTATCGGTATGCTTTAAATGGCCCTGAATACTCAGTGCCCTCCCTCCCTGAATTTAGGGACGCTGTATAAATAACTTACTGGTTTTTGACCTGACGATTTTGTTCTCACTAAATTTAAAAATCCTTTGCATAGCCTTAGCTACGGAAATGATTTTTAAATTTAGTGAGGGCAAAATAAGGCGGTCAAAAAGCGTAAGTTATTTGTACAGCGTCCCTTAGTTCGGCGGCGGGCTTTGCTGTATTCAACCAACCCAAAAACAATGGAAAAAGAAATGATCGTCTCCTCAACGGGGAAAACCGTTGAAGTGGCGCTCCTAGAAGACGGCAAGCTGGTGGAAATCCATCGGCAACGCTCCACGGATCAATTTACCGTCGGGGATGTCTTCCTAGGAAACGTAAAGCGCGTCACCGCGCCGCTCAACGCCGCATTTGTGGACATTGGGCACAAAAAAGATGCCTTCTTGCATTACACCGACCTTGGCCCGAAAGTCCGGTCGTTACAGAAATGGTACACCACCACCAAGAGCGGTAAGAACCCAACCGACCAACTCGGGAAGTTCCGCATGGAAAAGGAAATCGTGAAGACCGGCAAGATCGATGAGGTTTTCAAGAAGCGCCAAGTCGTTCTTACGCAGGTGCTCAAAGAACCCATCAGCACCAAAGGCCCTCGCCTGAGTTGCGAGATCACCATCCCCGGCCGCTACTTGGTCATCACGCCCTTCAGCGAAACCGTTGCGGTGTCTAAGAAGATCAGCACTACGGAAGAGCGCAAGCGCCTCCTCGTATTGGTGGAAAGCATCCGCCCGGCCAACTTCGGCGTCATCGTCCGCACTGCGGCCGAAGGCAAAGGAACGGCCGAACTCTTCGAGGAAATCGAACTACTGATGGCGAAGTGGAAAACCATCTACGAAGCCGCCAAGACCGCCAAGGCCCCAGCCAAACTGCTCAGCGAAGCAGACAAAACCACCGGCCTGCTCCGCGATCTCTTCACCCCCGATTTTAGCAAAATCGTGGTGGACGATAAAGACCTCTTCGACACCGTAAAGGACTACGTAGCTGGCATCTCCCAAAAGAAGGACATCGTACAGCTGCACAAAGCCAACCGGCCCATTTTTGATGCCCACGGCATCACGAAGCAGATCAAGAGCAGCTTTGGCAAAACGGCAACGATGTCTAGCGGTGCTTACATCGTCATTGAGCACACCGAAGCGATGCACACCATCGACGTGAACAGCGGCAACAAAATGCCGAGCCAAAACCAGCAAGAGGCCGTATTGAAGATCAACCTGGAAAGCGCCGCCGAGGTAGCTCGCCAGTTGCGCCTGCGCGACATCGGCGGCATCATCGTCGTCGATTTCATCGATATGCGCGACGCCGAACACCGCAAACAGCTCGTTACCGCCATGCGGAAACACATGAAGAGCGACCGCGCCCAGCACACCGTGTTGCCGCTGTCTAAGTTCGGGCTCATGCAGATCACCCGCCAGCGCGTCCGGCCAGAGGTCAAGATCACCACCGCCGAGAAGTGCCCCACCTGTGCGGGCACCGGAAAAGTGAACGCCACCATCTTACTTACCGACGACATTGAGCGCGACCTCAACTTCATCATGGAAGCACGGCCGAAGGCAAAACTCAAGCTAAGGGTACACCCCTTCATCGCGGCCTACCTCAAAAAAGGAATGCCCAGCCTACAGATGAAATGGTACCTCAAACACTACCGCTGGCTACAAATCCAGGCCGACAACGATTTCCCTATCACCACCTATAAGTTCTACGACGGGGCGGATGATGAAATCAAGTTGTAGTACCTGATCGGCCGCTTCACATCGGCCTGCCACACTCGGCCTCTAAGGCCGAGGTAGAGAATAAACGCACTACTCAGTTTTCTGGGTGGTGCGTTTGTTTTTTATTGGGTGCTGGCTTGGCGCGGCCGCAGGTGCAGGGGAGGGGTTTGGGGTTGGGGTGGTGCTTAAGAGTAGGGTGTTGCTTCAAACTTTGATGCTGCACCTGCTGCGCACGTAGAAATCAGCAATTTCCTCCTAATGGCTTTCGACATGAACGATGAAAAAAATCCTACCAACCTTCAAAGACCTATCAACCCGGAGCTTAGCCCGTCTCCAAAGGCACTTCAGGTTTGTTGGAGCTTGAGGAGCGTCTTTTGCTTGCTTCTTCTCCAACCATGTCTTCGTCGGAGCGCGTACCAAAAACTTTCCTCGCACCTGCGGCCGCGCCCAAGAAACACCCGCCTGACCAATCTACAAACATAAAACCCCGTAAATTTTACCGATCTTGCCCGCCCACCAAACCGTTTTTCAATGACGACTATCCAGGCGAGTATCCTTGAGCAATTGCAAGACATCCGAGGCGGAGCATCCTACCATGAAGGCGCCTTAGGCCCGGAGCCGTTTCGGATAGAAATACGCGGCCTCGGGCCGCTGACTTTCCCGCTGAACCCGATACAAAACCGGGTACTGATGAGCTACGGAATCGCGGCCCCCTTCGGGAAAGGACACGAAACGATTGTGGACGAATCGGTACGCAAAACGTGGGAAATAGACGCCGCAGACCTTGTGTTGAAAGACAAAGGCTGGAAAAAACGGATAAAATCGTTTTTGGCCGAAGTAGCTCAAAAAATGGACCTTACGGTTGGCATCAAAGCCAAGCCCTACAAACTACTGATTTACGAAACGGGCGGCTTCTTTGCCGAGCACCAAGACTCGGAAAAAATACCCGGAATGTTCGGTACGCTACTTGTTGGGCTACCGAGCGAACACGCTGGCGGCGAAATCGTGCTAGACCCCGGAGATGGCGAGCGGGTAACGATTGATTTCTCTCAAGACAACGCGACGAGCTTCCCCGCCGTGGCCTTCATCGCTGACCGGAAGCACGAAATCCTGCCGGTGACGGACGGCTACCGCACCGTACTGGTTTATAATTTGGTGTATGCCAAATCCCCCGCCACTCGGCCAAAGACAGCAACCGTAGCGACGAGCCTCTCGGAAACGCTACAAGATTTGAAAACGACGGAATACCAGATTATTGCGCTAGACCACCAGTATACAGACACGAACTTTAGCGCGAACACCCTCAAAGGCAACGACGTAGCCCGCGTCGCGGCCCTCCGGGCCGCAGCCAAAGCGGCGGGGATGAATATCCGTGTCGGCCTCATTGAGCACCACGAAACGTGTAATTGGGAAAATGCGCACGAGTTTGGTTCCGGTTACGACTACTATTCCCGGAGGCGCAGCTACCGGAGTGAGCGGGTACAGAAAAGCGAGCCCGAAAGTTTCTCCGAAGTTGAAGTTGGGGAATCTTACGACGGCCACCTAACCATGGGGCAATGGCTAGACGGCGACGGCCCAGACTTGGGAGCACTCAACATTGACGCTGATGAGATTCTGCGCAGACCCGGCCACGAAAAAGACGAACCCATTGAATGGTCGGTAGAAGGCTATCAGGGCAACTGGGGCATGACGACGGATTTTACCTACCGCTACGCGGGCGTCATCTTGTGGCACCCTGCGGCTACTGGGCGGGTGCTTGGGCTGTTGCCGCTGGCGGGCCGTGTCGCTTGGGCGGCAGACTACGCAGCCCAACTGAAGAAGAAACCTAAAGATGCTGGCTTGCGGCAGCAGCTCTTGTCGTTGGAGGAGAGCATACAGGCAGCCACCAGCCAGAACGCCCGCAAGCAGGTTGACGCGGCACCGCTGACGGAGATGCTGTCTGGTATTGTCCGGACAAAAGGCATGACCGCAGACGAACTCTATGCGCGTTGGGACGGCTATTTTTTCGAGCACTTTAATTCGTTTGCGGCGAAAGACTGGAAGACTCTGATAGATGCTTTTGGATCGGGCAAGGTATCTGATTTGTTCACCCGTGTAGGCAATGAGCCGCTCAAGGGGTTTTGGGTCAGGAAAGAAGACTTCGTAGTAGGACTGCTTCAGAATATGAGCAAAATGGCGAAGGACAAGCACGAAGGGACTAGGAAGGTGGGCCTTGCCCAAGTGGCAAGAATCCCGACAATGCTCCATGTCCACTATCCAGAGGGAGATTTTAGTGCAGAGGTGGTTTGGGCCGTCCTCAAAACGGCTTCCCAGCATGAAGTGTCAGAACAATGGGAGGAGCTAACAGGTAAGTGCTTGCTGGCGCTGGTGGAGCAGCCGGAGTATTTGCACGACACGCTCGGCAAAGCATTGAAAAAAGCAAAGCCTGTTTCGGCGCTCTACTCCAAGCTCTTTGACGCAACGATTGATGAACTGAAAAAGCGATTGAACAATCCTCCCCAGCCCTTTACCGACTATGCCCGAAAGGTGCCAAAGGGCTACGAAAACGACACGAAAGCGTATCCCGACTTCTTAGCCTTTCTTATTGATCCCGTACAGAAGACCTTTGACCTGAAAAAGCCACAAAGCGACCGAGATCAGTTGTCGCGGTTTATTGAGTGGAACAAACTTGACGTGCGCCAAGAAACCATCCGAACACGCCCCGCCCACACCCTCCGGCTCACTAAAACCGATGCGTCTTATCAGCGTGCTTTGCGGCAAAGGGAGCAGGATGAGGTGTTGCTTAAAGCGATGGGGTAGTTTGATAGCAAGACACGACTATAAAAACACCATCTTCTTTTGTTAAACCAAAACCCCAACAAACACCCCATCGTTAAAGCAAAAAACGATGCCATGAAGCAAATCACCTACCTATTCCTACTGTTCGTGTTCTTCGCTTGCGCCAAGGAGGCAATAGTTCCGTTAGAGCAGCAAGGGACGTTCTACTATTTACTCGTGAAAGTGGATGATGCGGCAAGCACCGATGCCATCCACAGCGAGGTGATCAAAATCGCTCACGGTGCTGGAGGGTACCGTTCTACTAGGTTGTTTCTCAGAGAAGATGAAGCTCCTGTGATCGTTATTCGTCGTTTCACCAGTGAACGAAAAGCCAATAAATTGATGAGGCGCTTAGCAAAGAACGAACGCCTCGCAAAGCTAGAGATGAAATCCATCAGCCAGCCCAACTTCCGCAAGATGATAAAACAGCGCACGTTTTATCCTGATTAGTCTACAAACGCGAATCAAGGGTTAATCAATTCCAAAAGAAGTAGCTACACGCTGCCGCACGCAACAGCTTTAACACATAAAGCACATAAGAACAAAAACCACAAAAACAAGTCCGCACAAGCGGAGCAAGCATCTCCATCTATCAGACTACCCTCGCTCTTCAATTCGCTTCAAGAACCCATCCATAATCGCATTAAACTCTTCCGGCTGCTCCATCATCGGTGCGTGGGCGCACTTATCGATGAAGTGCAGTTCGGAATCTGCGATGAGTTCGTTGAACTGGTCGCCGACGAAGGGCGGCGTGATGGTGTCTTGGTTGCCCCAGATGAGTAGGGTTGGGGCCTTGATGCCATCGAGCTTATGGCCGAGGTTGTGGCGTACGGCAGACTTGGCAGTCATGATGATCCGGAGGCCTTTGTTGCGGTCGTTGACGGTCGCGAAGACTTCGTCTACCAGCTCTTTGCTAGACGTGGCGGGGTCGTAGAAGGTAGACTCGGTTTTCTTCTTGATGAACTCGTAGTTCTTCCGGGGTGGCAGGGTATTGCCCATTGCGCTTTCAAATAAGCCGCTACTGCCGGAGAGCGTGATCGTCTTGATGCGCTCTGGGTGGGCCAAAGCGTAGAGGATCGCGACGTGGCCGCCCAAGCTGTTGCCAACAATGTGGACGGGCGCAAGGCCTTTATGCTTCACGAAGTCTTCTAGGTGGTCTACCAAACCGGCGAGGGAGACCTTGCGCAGCGGCAAAGTCATGATGGGTAGTGTAGGCAGAATGACGTTGTACCGGTCTCGGAAGAAACTGATCTGGTCTTCAAAGTTACTCAGGCCACCAAACAGGCCGTGCAACAGGAGGAGGGGTTCGCCCGGCCCGCCTGTTTCCAGGTATTCGAACTTGCCTTCTTGCTTCATCTCTAGTGCCATGGACGGGAATAACTTTTACTGTGGGCGGTAAAATAACGTAAAAAAATGGTGGGAAGGGGTAGAGGGAGGGAGAAGTGTGCTCAACAAACATGCGCCATCCCGCATTTTAGCCCGCTTCGAGCGCTCGGGATGACGCATGTTTAGCATTCAGTGATCAGTGGTGAGGCAACCGAATACAACAGCGGCAGCCTGAATCCTGACCGCTGAACGCTGACTGCTACATCTCCTCTTCCACAAAGTACATATCAATCAGTCCTTTATTCTTGGCTTCTACCTTGCCCCGATAGGTACAGCGGAATTTATACTTGATCCGATCGTGGGTAGACTCGGAGATATTGACCCTGCCGGGCTCGCTTTGGCTTTCTATCCGGCTGGCTACGTTCACGGTGTCGCCCCAGATGTCGTAGGCGAACTTGCGGGCTCCCACTACGCCTGCTACTACGGGGCCGGTGTGCAGGCCGATGCGGCCACTGAAAAACGGCAGGCCAAGCTCAGACCGTTTCTGCCCTTCGGTGCTCAAGAATTTCTGCATATCTAGGGCGGCGCGGATGAGGTCGTTGGGCAGGCTCTTGCGGTCAGACAAACCGGAGGCGGCCATGTAGGCATCCCCAATGGTTTTAATTTTTTCTACGCCGGGGTAGTTGTCCATGATCTTATCGAAAGCTTTGAAGCAGACGTCTAGCTCCTGCACTAGGGCTTCGGGGCCGAGGCGTTCGGCGGTTTTGGTGAAGTTCACGAAGTCGCAGAACAGCACCGTTGCTTCGGGGAAGCGGCGGGCGCGGGCTTTGCCGGTTGCTTTGAGTTCCTCGGCGATTTCTACGGGCAGGATGTTCTTCAGCAGGTCGTCAGACTGTTGCTTGGCGGCATCGAGTTCGCTGTTGGCGGCCTCCAGTTTTTTCGCACTGCGTTGCTTTACGCGGAAGCGGGAGAAGAACGTCAGGGCCAGCAGCAGCAGGGCGGCCCCGGCGCCGATGGCGGCGTAGAGCTGGGTGGTTTGCCGCTCGGCCTTCATCTCTGCTTCTTTGCGGACGAGCTCGGCCTCCATGAGTTGCTCGCGGGCTTCGGTAGCAATCGTGCGTTGCTCTAGGGCTTCGCGGCCGAGGGCACTGATTTCCTTTTTGCTTTCGGCTACGCGGCGTTCTACAACGGCTTTTTCCTCTTGGGTTTGGCTGAGTTCGCGGTTGCTTTCTTCTAGCTGTTTGGCGCGTTGGGCGAGCTGTTCGGTGCGCGTCAGGTTTTCTTTCTCTAGTTGTTGGTTGGTTCCTTTCAGTTGTTGATTGGAGCCGCTGAGGCGGTCTTTTTCGTTTTGTAGGCGGTTTACTTCTCCGGCGAGTGCTTTGGTTTCGCTTTCAATTTCGCGCTTGCGGCGTTGCAGGGCTGCCTGTTCGCGTTGGAGTTGCGCGCGGAGCGCGGAGAGGCTGCGGTCGTCGCCGTTTTTGGTGAAATAGTCTAGTGCGCGCTGGCTGATGGCGGCGGCTTCGCGGTAGTTACGGGCCTTGGTGGCTAGGCGGTTGCGCTCGGCTACGGCGAGCATGATGAGGTCGGGCTGGCGGGCTTTCATCCCGAAATCGACGGCTTCGGCCATAAATTTATCCGTGTTGCGTTCGTCGCGCTGGTTGCGGTAGGCAAGGGCGAGGGTGTAGGCGGCGGGGCCGGCCAGTTTATTGTCTGGGAGGCGCTTGGCGGTGGTGTAGAGTTGCTTGCTGAAGGTGACGGCAAGGGCTTTGTCTTCCTTGCGGCTAGATTCGAGCAACTTCCCCGTCAGGTCATACAGAATGCCGTAGCGTTCGGCGTCGGAGTCCGCAGCGTCTAGCGCCTCGATGAGTTCGGGGGTGCTTTGGGCGGAGAGTAAAGGGGGAAAGGCCAAAAGGAGTAAGGGGAGTAGGAGCCAAGCTTTATTCCTTTTACCCTTTACGCCCTTATTCTGGGCGCGGCCGCAGGTGCAAAATTGGTTGAAGAAGCAGGGGAATTGAGCGCTCATGAGGCGCAAGATATAGGATTATACTTGACTCGGCCACCCTAGTACAGTGCAATCTAAATTTCATCGCCTTTTCTGCGGCGTCTTTTATCGGCTGGCTGCGTTGGTAAAATCCTCATTTAGCTACGGCTAAACTCCGGTTTTACCGCCTTGCCAGCCAATAAAATCCACCAGCACAAAAGTCGACAAATTTAAATTACACTGTACTGGATTACTATTATACCTATATTGAGAACCAAAATTAAACCCGTCCGTACATGACGTTGAAAGAAATCCAAGAGTTGATCAAGCTCGTTGCCAAAACCGAACTCTCCGAGTTCCGCTATAAAGATGGAGACTTGAAATTGCACATTCGTGGTAAGTCCTACGTCGGAGGCGGAGGGAACAACAACCAAGTTGGTACCGGGCCTTCCATCATCAATGTCCCGGCAGCAGCACAGGCCTACGGCCCCGCTCCGGCGGCTCCCATTGCGGCAGCAGCGCCTGCTCCCGCAGCCGCCCCTGCACCTGCGGCCGCGCCCGAAACAGACGATGAAAGCCGCTACGTAGAAGTGAAATCGCCGATGATCGGTACCTTCTACCGCTCGCCTTCCCCAGACAAGGAGGCCTACGTAAAAGTAGGGGACATGATCAAAAAAGGCGATACGGTGTGCATCGTGGAAGCCATGAAATTGTTCAACGAAATCGAATCTGAAGTAAGCGGTAAAATTGTGAAGATGCTCGTAGAAGACGCATCCCCGATTGAGTACGACCAGCCCCTTTACCTCGTCGACCCTTCGTAACTGAGCACTTATACTTGGCTCGGCCACCAGAGGTGGAGTTTTGCCGGATGCTTTTTCCGTCTCACTTCGTTAAAAAGCCTCGCCAACACTTAGGCGTTGCCTGCGTTTTTTGCCTCGCGAGACGAAAAAATCACCTCGGCAAAACTCCACCTCTGGTGACCGAGCCAAGTATAGCTTAAAGCGATCAGCATTCAACAGCCCCGTATACGGAGCTAATGGTTCAAGGACTAATCGCTCAACACTTTTTAACGTCATATTTCACCAGCAGCCACCTTGTTCTTACCCGAACGGACGCTGCCGACTGATATAAAGCCACCCCTTTATGGCTGAGAAGTTCAAGAAAATCCTAATCGCCAACCGAGGCGAAATTGCCCTGCGCATCATCCGGACTGCCCGCGAGATGGGCATCAAAACGGTAGCCATTTACTCTACCGCAGACCGTGAAAGCCTCCATGTTCGCTTTGCCGACGAAGCCGTCTGCATCGGCCCCGCCTCGTCCGCAGAGAGCTACCTGAGCATTCCCAAAATCATGGCCGCCGTGGAAATCACGAACGCCGACGCCGTTCACCCCGGCTACGGATTCCTGTCTGAAAACGCAGACTTTGCCGAAATCTGTACCGAATACGGCATCAAGTTCATCGGTCCGAAGCCGGAGCATATCCGCCAAATGGGCGATAAGATCACGGCCAAAGACACGATGATAAAGGCCAAGGTGCCCGTCGTGCCCGGAGATGGACGCTTGCTGAAAGATGTTGAAGACGGCCTCCAACAAGCCGAAGAAATCGGTTACCCCGTCATGATCAAAGCTACCGCCGGCGGTGGTGGTAAGGGCATGCGCAAGATCGACAGCGCAGAAGGCTTCACTAGCGGCTGGGACAGCGCCCGCGCCGAGGCCAAAGCCGCCTTCGGCAACGACGGTATGTACATGGAGAAGTTCGTCACCGAGCCGCGCCACATCGAAATCCAGATCATCGGCGATCAGCATGGGAAGGTGATTCACCTCTCGGAACGCGACTGCTCCGTGCAGCGTCGTCACCAAAAGCTGGTAGAAGAATGCCCCAGCCCCTTCATGACCGACGACCTGCGCGAACGCATGGGCCAAGCCGCCATCAAGGCCGGCGAAGCCATCAACTACGAAGGCGTCGGCACCGTCGAATTCCTCGTTGATGCCGACCGCAACTTCTACTTCATGGAGATGAATACCCGCATCCAGGTGGAGCACCCCGTAACGGAGGAAGTGATCGACATCGACCTCATCAAGGAGCAAATCAAGGTCGCCTACGGCGAGAAACTTGAGGGCGTGAATTACTTCCCGAAGAGCCACGCCATTGAGTGCCGGATCAACGCCGAAGACCCTTGGAACAACTTCCGCCCCAGCCCCGGCAAGATCAGTAGCTTCCACAGCTCCAAAGGCCACGGCGTCCGGGTAGACACCCACGTCTACGCCGGTTACACGATCAGCCCGTACTACGACAGCATGATCGCGAAGCTGATCGTTCGTGCGCCAACGCGCGAAGAAGCCATCACGAAGATGGAGCGTGCGCTAAACGAGTTCATCATCGAAGGCGTCAACACTACCGTGCCCTTCCACCAGTGGTTGATGAAGCAGAAAGATTTCCGCGATGGTAATTTTGATACTGCTTGGTTGGGGACGCAGGAGTTGCCGAAGAGGTAGGAGCTAGTGGTTCATCAAGTTTGATTTTAGCACCAACGACGAGGCAGCTCGCTCCGCTCGTAACCTCACCCCCGGCCCCTCTCCGGTGGAGAGGGGAGACGGCTCTGCTCGCTTCGCTCGTTGGGTGTTAGTGCTAAAGTCAAGCTTGACAAGCCACTAGAAACTAGCTCCTAGCTCCCCTCCCTTAGGCTGCCATTTTCAGCAGCTCGATGGTTTTCTTGATGCCTTCTTCTTCGGGGAGGTCAGCGCCTTCGTATTCTACGCCGATCCAGCCGGTGTAGCCGGCGTCTTTTACGGTTTTGAGGATGCGTTTGTAGTCGGATTCTTTTTCCCATCCGTCGGCGTCGAAGACGTTGGACTTGGCGGAGACGGCCTTGGCGTAGGGCATGAGTTCTTGCACGCCCTGGTAGCGGTCATAGGCTTCGAGGCAGTTGCGCCAGTTTCCTTCTTCGCGGGTGATGCAGAAGTTGCCGAAATCGGGCAGGGTTCCGCAGTTGTCCATGCCGGTATTTTTGATGACGTTGGCGAGCCATTCACCATTGGAGCTGTGGCCACCGTGGTTTTCTACGATGACGTTCATTCCTTGGGTTTTGCCGTACTCGGAGAGTTTGGCGAGGCCTTCGGTAGCGGCTTTAGCGACCTCCTCGGCGGTGCCTTGGCCTGCGGCGTTGACGCGGATGCTGTGGCAGCCAAGGAACTTGGCGGCGTCTACCCATTTGTAGTGGTTCTCTACGGCTTGCATGCGTTTCTTCGCGTCGGCATCGCCGAGGTTGCCCTCGCCGTCGCACATGATGAGGACGGAGGTTACGCCGTTGTCGTCTGCGCGTTGCTTCATTTGCTTCAGGTAGTCCATGTCGGTGGCCTTGTCTTTGAAGAACTGGTTTACGTACTCAACGCCCGTTAGGCCGAAGGTTTCGCGGGTGATTTTGGCGAAGTCTAGGTTGTCCAGCTTGCCGGCTTGGAGGGTGCGGTGGAGGCTCCACTGGGCGAGGCTAATATCGAACCACAGGTTCGCTTCGTGGCTGTCGGAGGCGGTGGGCGCGGCCGCAGGTTCAGGGGAGGTTGTCGTGGCGGCGTCGCCTTCGGAGGCCGTGCCATCCCCACAACTGAGGAGGCCGGTAGTACCGAGAAGGCCGAGGGCCAGACCGGCCTTGGAAGTAGTGCGGAGGAAGTTTCGTCTTTGCATGAATGTATCTTTTTGTGGTGTAGAGATACGGATTTTTGGGCAAAGTTGGGAGTTACTCCGGTCTCTTCTTATCCGCAACAACGATGTATTGGTACTCTAGGGTAGCATCGTCGCTAGAGACTTCGTGGAAGCCAGCCTCTTGCAGGATGTCTTGAAGCTCGCCGATGGCGAGGCGGTCGTTTTTGGCTGGGCCGATGGGGGTCGTTTTCTTTTTCCAGTCTACGATCACGATGCGGCCGTCGGAACGGAGGGCAGGGTAGAGTTTTTTGAGGTACTCCACCTTGTTTTCGATGAGCATGAAGGTATTCACGATCAGTACGATGTCTACTTCGCTTTTGTCCAGCATCGGGTCGTCGGGCTTGGCGAGGCGGGGTTCTAGGCGAGGGCGGAATTCCTTTGGGAGGCTAAAGTTGCGCAGGGTGTCTAGGTAGTTGATGTACTTCTGGTCGATCTCGACAGCGATGACGCGGTCGGCAATTGGGGCGAGTTTTTCGGCGAAGAAGCCTTCTCCTGCGCCGATGTCTGCGATGACCCGTTCGCGGATGTCTCCCATAGCGTCCATTACTGCGCCGGGGTTTTGCCAGATCATCCGGGAACGGGCATCGGCCTCCTTGTCTACCTTAGCGTAGATGGATTCATCGACTACCGGCGTGGGCTTGTCTTCGCAAGCAACGAAGAGCAGAAGAAGTGGGGCAAGGAGGTAGCAGTAGCGCATTAGACGAAGGTTTGTTCTTTTTTCCGGAGCCGAAGATAGTGCAATCTGTTGCGAACGCTTTAGGTTTCGGGTGCTTCAAAGCTCCGCTCGGCAGATTTCGACCATGAGCGCGTGCATCTTTTTACGAAGGTCTTTGCTTTCGATGGTGAAGTTGTTGACCATGATGGCGAAGGCGAGCTGTTGGCCATCTGCGCGGTCTGCGTAGCCCGCGTAGGCGCGGGCCGCGCCAAGGGAGCCGCTCTTGGCGCGCAAACGCCCCTCGGCCGCAGTACCTTTCAGGTAGCTGCGCATACTCCCACTTCTGCCGGCTAGCGGGATGCTCTGCCGCCAGCGCAATGCTCCGCGCTGGTGCCGCAAGAAGGCGGTCATGAACGCTGCGGAGAAGAAGTTCCTCGTTGCCAGCCCGGAGCCATCTTCCAGCTTTATCGCCTTGGTTGGTAGGCCTGCTTCCGTGAGCCAACCTTTTAGGACTTCGGTTGAAGACAGTTCGTGGGGGGCTCTGCCTCGGGCTTTGTTCAATTCCCGCAGCAGGGCCTCGGCGTAGAGGTTGTTGCTCCGCAGGTTGGTCCGGTCAATAAGTTCGCGCAGTGGCGGAGACTGGTAGGTATCAATTACTTTGCCCTTTGCCAGTTGCCCGTCTCCGAGAGTTCGGTTGCTTTCGGCGGGGAGGTTGACGGAGATGCCTGCGGCTTCTAGTACTCGGCAAAGCCGTTGGGCACAGAATAAAGCAGGGTCCGGCACTGCTCCCTTGATTGTAAACCGCCCCGTACCGATGGGGATGGTGCCGCGCACGAAGTTGTCGTACCCAAAGGGTGCGCCGTAGATGTAGGCTTGGTCTCCGCTGCCGCGTGGTCCGCTTCTTAGCTCGTTGGTCAGTTTCAGGCCCGGTATTTCGGGCCGGGTACGCTGGATGGGGGGGATGTCTCCGACGCTGCTGCGCTGTAGGAAATCAAGGAAATAGAAGTTCTCGTGAAAGTTCAGCCCGTAGGCCCCCGAGCCGTAGTAGTTGCCGATGTCGCTCCAGGGCCACCCGCCGGAGGTTCCGTCGGTCCCGAAGTAGCTCCCATCTCCGATGATGCGGCCGGTGATCTCTCGGATGCCAGCTTTGGCAATTGCTGCCCGCCAACGGTCTAGCACTGCATCCATACGGAGCACCCCGTCTAGGTACGGGCTCCCCAAGCTTGGGTCTCCTCCCCCAATGATGTAGACATTGCCTTTGAGGACGCCGTTTTCGATGCTGCCGGTCGTTAGCAGCTTCGTGGTGAAGCGGTGGTCTTCCCCCAAAACATCCATCGCGGCGGCCGTTGTGAGCAGCTTTTGGGTGGAGGCCGGTATGCACGTCATCTGGTCTTGATGGCCACCAACCATACGGCCGCTTTCTGCGTCGACAACGCTGATGGAGATGGCTGCTCCGGCCAGCTCTGGGTCTTGGGTAAAGTCTCGGATGTGGTCTTGGATGGAGGTTTGGGCCGCAAGGCCCAAGCTCATGAGTAACAATAAGAAAATGAAGGGAAGTTGGCGCAATGTCTTGTAGCGTTAGGGGATGAAGGCACAAGATAAAGAAGTATTGCCAGGAGCGAGGTGTGGGCTACTATCTTTACCCCCATGCTATTACCCTTAGCCATAACGGTCTTACTTACCACCGTGCTCTGCGAAACGGCGGCCCGCAAGCAGTGGGTTCCGTATTGGATTGCTCGGAAGGTACTGCACTTTATTGCCGTAGGTGCTTGTGCGGTGGCGGTGCTGGAAGTAGAGCGGAGCCTACTCATTAAGATTGTAGCTGCGGCGGAGGTGTTATTGGTTGGGCTCATCTTTGCCAACCAGCTGCTGCGCGAAGAATCTGGGCGGCGGGCTTGGGGCATTGTGTGGTTTCCGTTGGCGTTTTTGGTCTTGCTGGTTGGGGTGCAGGATGCGCACGTGATTGCATTTTCGATGTTGGTGTTGGCGGTTTGCGATCCGGCGGCAACGGTGGCGGGGAAGCTGTTGGCGAAGGAGCATTACCAGCTTACCGGAGACCCGAAGTCGTTGGTGGGCAATGCTGCGTTCTTTGCGGGTTTCCTGTTGCTGGTTTGGGTACATCTTCCCTTCGCGGTGTGGTTGGGGTGGGGCAATTTGCTTGCCCTTGGGCTGATCCTTACCGCAGCGGAAGCCTTGGGCTCGCGCGGGTTAGACAACGTGATCGTACCCTTGCTAACTGCTTGGTTCCTGACGCCGATGCGGGAAACGCCCGTAGCTGCTAACCACCTGCTGTACCTCGTCATTGTTGCGCTGCCCTTTTGCTGGTTGCTGGTTCGGCGAAGAAGCCTAACGGCGGGCGGTGCGCTTACGGCCGCGCTGCTGGGCATCGTGGTGGTGGTCGGCAGCGGAAGCGTGAAATGGTTGCTACCGCTCTTTCTTTTCCTGCTCAGTAGCAGCCTCATCGGGAAAATATTCCCCGCCAAGACCGCTGCGGGAGACGCCAAGCAGCAGCAGCCTCGGGATGCGACGCAGGTGTTGGCTAATGGGGCGGTTTATGGAGTCTTAGCGAGTTCTCTATGGCAATTAGGTGCAGTAGGTAACTTTAACTGCTTTGGCCCAGATCACACGCCTGCTCTTCTACTGATCGCGATGGCCACCGCGACCGCCGATACGTGGTCTTCCGAAATTGGGCAATACTTCAAGCGGCCAACGTATGACTTGGTGAAGTGGCGCAAGGTTCCTGCGGGGCTCAGCGGAGGGGTTAGTTGGGTAGGTACGCTGGCGGGCTTGGGCGGCTCGGCGTTCATCGTAGCGACTTGTTTTTGGCTTGTGCCTTATATGGATTGCAACTTAGCCCTCGCAATTGCCCTGACCGGTTTCTTGGGGATGCTGCTAGACAGCGCCTTGGGTTCGCTCTTCCAGGCGAAGTACCAAGATGTAGCCACCGGCGCACTAAGCGATGCTCCCGGAGCGGGCAAAAAACTGGTAGGAGGCTACAGCTGGATGACGAACGACGTGGTTAACTTTTTGGCGATTTTGATCGGGGTTGGGGTGAGTGATTATTTGCTGGCGTTGTGGTAGGGGGCAGCGATCAGGGACCAGCGATCAGGATTCAGGGTTCAGCATTCAGGGCTCAGGCGGTAAAATGCAAGAGTTGTAGCCTGAATGCTGGGTAGTGTTCAATAACCTGTGTCTAGGTTAGATATATAATTAATAGTAAAGCGTAGCTTTACTCCCGAAGGGAGCGCGAAGCGCGGTTCCGGGGCGCAGCCCTGGAGGCCGTAGGCCGGAAGGGCTGCGCCCCGGAACCGCGCTTCGCGCTGCGCCCTCATTCGGTCAGATACTTCAGGTAGCCGTCTCCATGCCGCTCGATGAGTTCACGCTGGACGGCAGCGAAGTTACGCACCGTCTTCCCCCACGCCGACGAGGTCGCCTGAAGGATGAGGTACACTTGCGTTGTCAGGGCCTTGGTCGATGTCCAGCTGCCCTTACTCTTCGTCGACTTACGGATCTGACGGTTGACGTTCTCTAGGGCGTTTGTCGTATACATCAAGCGTCGCATCTCCGGCCCATAGTCCATGAATGCCATCAACTCCGTCCAGTCGCCTAGCCAAGATTTGACGATGTGGGGATACTTCTTCCAGTTCTCGGCGAAGTCGTCCAAGGCCGTGCGGGCCTCCTGCTCGTTACCAGATGTGTAAACCGTCCGTAAGCCCTTGCAGACGGCCTTACGATCCTTGTAATCCACACCGATAACGGAATTACGCACTTTGTGCACGATGCAGCGCTGGAAGTCACTGGCGGGGAAATGATGGCCGACTATGTCGACCAACCCCGTTAGACCATCGGCGATGAAGGCTTTGACATCTTCAACGCCGCGTTCCTTTAGCTCAGCGAGGTACACTGACCACTGCGAGGCACTCTCGGCTCCTTGGCCGACATGCATACTCAGAATGTCCCTATGACCGTGAACATCAATGCCGTAGAAGATATAAGTAGCCACCGAGGTAGACTTGCCTTCCAATCGAACTTTGAAGTGGATCGCGTCCATGAATATAGCCACATAGCAGGGATCTAAGGAACGTTTCTGCCACTTCTGAACGTCTTCCCAAACCGCATCCACAACCGCCGAAATAGAGGCCGGACTTAAGCTCTGGCCGAAAATCTCATCTATGTGTGTAGCTATGTCGCGATAGGAGTTGCCACGAGCGTACAGCGACAGGATCTGGTTCGATAGGTTAGGGGCAAGGTCGTGTTGCCATTTGCCAACAATTTGGGACTCGTATGTACCATTTCGATCCCGCGAGGGCTTGATGGTTGTCGAGCCGAAGTCCGTATTGATGCGCTTGGAAGCTTTTCCGTTACGCTTGTTTGGCTTGGCGTCTAGTTGGGCGGCCTCAGCCTGTAGATGATCTCCCAGCTCGGCATCCATTGCCGTTTCGACCACATGTTTGATTAGGTCGGTAAGCACGCCGTCGCGGCCCCCTAGGGGTTTACCCGAAAGTAAACCCTCGATGATATCGCTCTCAAAGTCCGAAAACTGGCGATTTGGTGTAACTTGTTTTTTCGTTGCCATAACTAAAGGTCTGTATTTTGTGGCAGACACAGATTTTTGAACACCCTCCGAAACTCGCCAGTCGAATCCTTTTTTGTCGCTACGTTGAAGGAAGAATTTGGTTATTAGAACCAGTATTTGTCTCTTGATAAGATCGACACTAATTCTACAACAAAAAAGTTCGCCTGTCGAGTTTGGAGAAAACAGTTTGGCGGCGCTCCGCGCCGCACCAGAAAAAAACCACCTTCTCTACCCCGGACTTCGTCCGGGGCGAACCAAAGGGACGGTCGCTACGCGACTAGGAAGGGCAATTCATGCATGACGCGACCAAGAAGGATTCGTCCAAGGCGAACCCAAGGGCGGTCGTTACGCGATAAGTGGTGCAGGTCGGAGTTCTTATTTTTCTGAAAGGCCGGCTCATCAATCCCTCCCCTGCACCTGCGGGCGTCCGATTGGTGATTTACACTGTACTAGGCTCCAAAAAACCACACCTATTTTTTCTTCTTCCGCAAGCGAGGAAGTGGTTTTAGTTGCTTCTTTGCATTCTCGATGGAAGAAGAAGGATATCCTATTTCGAGCAATTTATTCAACGATTGTCGCCACCGAATACCACAGTACAACGGCACAGCAAGCGCGGTAATGATTGCCGCTTTCACGCCATATCCCTGTGCTACCGCCCAGCCTCCGGCGGTGAAGAGCGTAAGGATTTGCCCCAGCAAGTAAAGGCCCAACGCTAAGGCCAAGCACAAGACCGGTTTTTTACGAAAAGCCGCCGCAAGAAGCACGAAAGGAAGCAGCGTGAAAATGCCCGTCGTTAAGACTACTTTAATGGAGCCAGAAACCACCGTCGTGTCAACACCTGAGCCAATGCTTTCGTAAATACTGTTGTACGTAACGTAAAGGGCGAAAATATTGAACAGTACAATACCGATCAGTACCCAATGCCCCATTAGCATCTTACGGAGGTTGTCGTTCACCTCAATAATCGCATCACTTGCGGCTATCCTTTTTTTCGAATCCCATGCGTCGGGGTTCATTTGGCCTGCGTCGATAATCTCATCATTCATAAAAAACAGTTTGGCGGCGCTCCGCGCCGCGCCAGAAAAATGCCCACCTTCTCTACCCCGGACTTCGTCCGAGGCGAACCAAAGGGACGGTCGCTACGCGACTAGGAAGGGCGATTCATGCATGACACAACCATAAAGGTTCGTCCGAGGCAAACCAAAGGTAAGTCGTTACGCGACAAATGAAACAAATTAAAATTCCTGTTTTTATGAAAGGCCCACTCATCAATCCCTCCCACTGCACCTGCGGCCGCGCCCTAGCACAAACCATATTATCACCTTGTCTTCCCCCAACTGGGGGCCAGGGGGCTCTTCCCCCAACTGGGGGCTAGGGGGCTTTCCCCCACTGCCCCCAATCCCAAAAAAAACACCTTCCACCCACCAACATAAAAGCAAAAACCATCGTCTATAGAATAGAACCAAACAAACGCAGCGATGAAGCACCTAAAACTCCTTATTTTTTTCCTGTTCACCACCTTACTAACCTCTTGCTACGATGAGGGTGCGGCACCAAGCCTGGAGAACTGTAGTTCTTGTGATTTTTCCTCTACGGACAATGGCCTAGTAGATGAGAACGACCCCGATGGCGACACCTACGGCGACCTGATCGAGAACCCTTTTGTACTTACAGCGGAAGAAAATACCTCCACCTTTTCCATTGATGCCGACGGCGGAGCCTACGCCAACGTGCGCCGGTTCCTGGAGCAAGACAACAGCCTGCCCGCCGACGGAGCCGTGCGCACCGAAGAACTGATCAACTACTTCGATCTCGACTATCCCTTCACCGACAACGGCCACCCAATTTCACTCAACGGTGAGGTAAGTACCTGCCCGTGGGCGGATGGGCACCAGTTGATCCGGATCGGTATTCAGGGCAAAAACATCCCAGAAAACGAGTTGCCCAACTCCAACTTCGTCTTCCTCGTCGATGTCTCCGGCTCAATGGGGAGTGCCGATAAACTAGAACTGCTCAAGGCCGGAATGCACCGTTTCGTAGACCAGATGGACCCAGCAGATCACCTCTCCATCGTCACCTACGCGGGGCGTACCGAAGTTCACCTTTCGTCTACTTCTGGAGCCGAAATCGGTACGATCCGCAACAGCATCGACCGGCTCGACGCTGGCGGCGGCACCAACGGCGGAGCGGGGATCATCCTCGCCTACGAGCAGGCCGAGGCCAACTTCATTGAAGGCGGCAACAACCGCATCCTGATCGGTACCGACGGCGATTTCAACATCGGTATTACCGACTTTGACGCCCTGATCGAGCTAATCGAAGAAAAACGAGAGGGTGGCGTTTTTCTCACGGTACTCGGCGTAGGCCGAGGCAATTACAACGAAGCGGTGATGGAGCAAATAGCCAATAAAGGCAACGGCACCTATGAATACCTCGATAAAATAGCCCAGCTCGAAAAAGTGTTCTTTCAGGAAACCGGTAAGTTTTTCACGGTGGCTAAAGACGTGAAGGTGCAGGTGGCGTTCAACGAGAACATCGTAGAAGCCTACCGCCTCATCGGCTACGAAAACCGGGTATTGAACAACGAAGACTTCGAGGACGACACCGAAGACGCAGGCGAGATCGGGGCCGGGCAAAACATCACCGCCCTCTACGAAATCATACCCGTCGGTAATATACAGGCGCGTTCAGAGCCTAGTTTTTCTATCGACTTCCGCTACAAATTGCCGGATGCAGACACCAGTATTCCGCTTCAACTCGAAGTAACAGATCAGGGCAATTCTTTCTTGGAAGCTTCTGATTATACCCGTTTTACGGCCTCCGTTGCGGCTTTCGGCCTGCTGCTGCTCGACTCGGAATATAAAGGTACTACCACCTATCCAGACATCCGCAACTGGCTGGGTACGGTCAACCTTCCTGATCCGCACGGCTGGAAGCGTGAGTTGGATAACTTGGTTGAGGTTGCGGAGGGTTTGGAATAAGGAGCCAAAAAACAGCCCATCCCATTAAAAACCGATACATTGGGCGTTGTATACCTCAATTTCCTAACGAATATGTCCAGCAGAGCGCATTTACTCGAACTTCTTGAAAACGACCGGACAGATCGTTTGGTCAAAGACCTCAAGGACTATTTCAGCGTCCGGCCAGTCTTGCATCCGACGCATTTCACGCTGCTGTTGAACCAGCATGAAGAGCTGCGGAGTTACTACATATCTGGAACCGAGCAGTTCAAGAACATTACTGCTTTGAAGCGGGCCTTTGTTACGTCTGCGGCTGGGTTCATCCGCCAAAACGTAGGGAATGAGCCGTGGCAGGGGACCACAAGAGAAGAAGACATTAACCTGAACCTCCGTGAAGTAAAAGACAAGCTGTTGGCCATCCTGAGGCAAAACGGCCTCTCGGCCCTGATCGAGTTCTCAAAGCGCATCATCAGTGCCCCCACTACGAGTAAGCGCCTGAGCGAAATCATGACTGGGGTTGATAAGATTAACTTCCAGTACGGTGAGCGGCTGCGGCAAATCACTCCAGACACCAAGACGGCCTCTGGTTTCGGAGAAGCCGTCCGGCTGCTAGACATTACGGAAGAGAAGAAGAAAAAACTGTTGGACCAAACCGTCGCGATCATTCAAGACATTGAGGAAGACGACTTGGTAGGGCGCTGGAAGCTCACCTTCCGCAACTTGGAATCCACCTTTAGTTGGTACCGGTCTGCGGGGGAGCGCCAACTGCTGCTGTCTCCCTTGGAAGTCATTCAAGTACCCGCCTACCTCAGTGCCAACGAGCAGTACCTCCAGTACAAAAGGCTGATGATCCAGGCGCAAGATGCTTACCTGGCTCATCATTACGAAGAAGCGCACGATTTGTTCCTGCGGGTACGCAACGAAATCGACCCAGAAAGTGCGCAGCTCTACGAAATGCTGCTGATTACCTACTACAAAAAGCACCGTGGTGCGCTGCTGCTAGACAACTACCTCTTCAATAAAACGAAGACCAAGAACCCCGACCGAAAAGACAACCCCCTCTACCAGCTCTACCTTTACGCCAGTAGGTTCCACCTGCTCCAACGCAGCCAACGGACCGGAGGCGCAGCGCTTAGTAGCAACGCAGAAAGCGATAAAAAACCAGGGAGCGACCTCATCGCGCAACCCGCCTACCCCGTGTTTTCCTATACCGGAGAACAGAACTTAAAAACCATTGCCCAAGAGCTTCTCCTCCGCCTCGCAAAACGGCACATGAGGATACTTGACCAAATCAGTACTGGGCTTACTACACGAGAAAAGGCCACCGCCGAGTTGTGGCGTTGCATCTCAACGGCAAGGGATATTTACCAATACTTGCAGCCAGACTACGTTGTCTTCACCACCATAATATCCGAACTGCTCGGAGCCGGAGCCAGCTTCTGGATCACGACGGACCACATTGGCCAGCCCGCCAACGTATACCCTGAGTTTGACGCCATCGGGCATTTCCGCGCCATCCTCGGGATGGTCGCCAACGAGCGGTTCCGGGCCCAGCAAGAGGACCGTACCATCTCCTCCCCCAGCCAACAGCCCACCCAAGAGCAAGTACAGGCAGCAATAAGCGCCGACCTCGCCGCCCTAATCAGCGACGCCCTCCGCATCAAATACGAGCAACTACCCGAAGCCCCAAGCCCCTCCCCCGATGAGCCCGCAGTCACCTACCAGCCCTACATCGAGCTGTTGCTGAGCTACCGGGTTGCCGACGCATTACTGCCCGGCAGCGGCTTATTCTTCGATGTGCCCATGCTAGAAATAGGTAAAGCACAAGGTAAAGTAGACTGGTTCGAGCTGGGCCGAGCGCGTGAGTTGTACACACGCTTTACCGCTCCAGCCTTTGACGCGCTGGAATACGTTGAAGACCTCTGCGCCAGGCAAGACAAACATGCACACACCCAAACCATAGGCTCGGCGGTAGAGTTCCTCATCCAAACCTACTACCACCGCCTAAAAGACAAAACCTTCAACCTCTACCGCAGGATCAACCTGATGGGCGAGTTTGACCTAGCACGGGCTGGCCGCCAGCGGGTAGGCGAAATCCTATACTGTTACCGCAACTGGCAAATCTGTTTCGACGTAAACGAAGACGAAGCCTTCCTTAAAAAATGCCACGACGAGGTAGTAGGCAACGGCATCCTATTCTGGTGGTCCATTGGTAGGCACGGCCTGCACGCCAACCCCCGCAACCTGCCCCACGGCATCGTTTTCGATGCCCGCGAAGAGCTCAACTGGCTGAACGAACAGTGCGGCGTCAGCAACCGAACGCTTGACCTACTGACCATCACCGACAACTACATGAACCGCATCGTCATCCCCCGATCCAACGAGATCGCTCGGCGAACGCACAGCCAGCTAAACCCCTCCGCCGAAGACCAACACGCCATCCTGCACTTTGCCGAAAAAGTCCTCCAGCTAGCCATCGCCGTTGGGCCGCTAGCCCCGCTGGAAGAGTACGTATACGACGAGTTAGTACGGGAAAACACCTTCCGCTGGTACGACATCCAAGGAGACCGGTTCATCAACGAAGAGCGGATTCACCAACACGGCATCGACGCCATCCCCGCTTTGGAAGAAGCGATGCGGACCTTCCCCGAAAGCGGCAGGTTTGCAAAAGAACACCTCCAAGACATACTGGCCCTGAACCGCAGAGAAGACATCCTCATCAGCTATCAAGAAGACTTCTCCCGCAACCAAGAGAAAAACTACGAAGAAGACACCATCGCCCTGTTCACCGAAATGATCGAACGGCTGATTGCTTACCACAAAGTAACCGGCAACGCCAAGCTCCTCTCGATGCCCTACGAAGAGCTGGTAACGGGGAAAGGGAAAGTTCGGTGGGCGCGCATCCCATGGACACTGCTGGCGATCGATAAGGTGCTAACTGTAGAAAAAGACGACGACGGAAAGGCAGCCCACATCGGCGTGAAGAGGTGGAGGATCATAAGCGGGCGGATTCGTCCGCGCCCAAGGGTGAAAAAAATTGCGCATTTCGACTTTCGGGACGCCTACTTCTACGTCAAGTACAACTACGAAACGGAAGCGATGAAAATTTGACGCCCTTCCCCCAACCATAGCTTACCTTAGCCGCCAACAAACCAAATTACCACTAAAGTGAGCTACCATACCGCAGACTACCTGTACCCCATAACCTCGCCGCCCATTAAAAACGGCATCATCTCGCTCGACGAAAACGGCCGGATTACCGAAATCCTCGATCCGGCCTCTCCAACCTTCATTGCACCTGCTGCCGAGCCCATAAAACATGAAGGCATCCTCATCCCTGGCTTCATCAATACCCACTGCCACCTAGAGCTTAGCCACTTGGTTGGGAAAAGCCAAACGGGCAAAACCTTGCTACCTTTTCTGGTAGACGTAGTCACTATGCGCGAAACAGCCCAAGCAGAAATTGACGCTGCCATCGAAAAATGGGACGCCTATATGTGGGCCAACGGCATCCAGGCCGTCGGAGACATTTGCAATAAACTAGACACCGCGCCCGTGAAGCGGAAAAGCCCCATCCGCTACTACAGTTTCGTAGAGATGTTCGATTTTCTGCAGCCCGAGCGCGCGCAAGCCAGTTTCGACGACTACAAACTGGTCTACGACGAGCAAGCCGGAGAAGACGGCAACGCCAAAAGCGCAGTTCCCCACGCTCCCTACACCGTCTCCGATCCGCTCTACGGCCTCATCAATGCGGTGAACGAGGGCACCGAAACGGTCTCCATCCATAGCGAAGAAACGCCAGCAGAAATGGAGCTTTTCCGTTCCGGAACCGGCCCATTCCACGCCTTTTTCCAAGGTTTCGGGACGAACATAGACCACTTCAAAGCGACCGGGCAGGGCTCCATCCACCACGCGATCAGCCGGATGAACCCCGCCAACCGCACCATCTTCGTCCACAACACCCTCACCGATGAAGCCGGGATTGAGGCCGCAACGAAATGGGGCCAAAACGGTGTCTTCTTCGCCACCTGCCCCAACGCCAACCTGTACATAGAAAACCGCCTGCCCCGCTACGATGTCTTCATCGGCACCGACGCAAAAGTCACCGTCGGGACAGATTCTCTGACCTCCAACTGGCAGCTCTCCATCCTCGAAGAGTTGCGCACCATCAGTAAATACCAAAGCTATGTTCCGTTTGAAACCCTCCTGACTTGGGCCACCATCAACGGGGCCGAAGCCCTTCAGTTTGACGACGAACTCGGGAGCCTCGAAGTTGGCAAAAGCCCCGGTTTGGTCCTGCTTTCCGGCTTAGACGGCGCATCGCCCGAAGCCTTTAAGATCGGAGCCCGGGCAAGGGTGGAGCGGGTGTTGTAAACAACAAACAGCCCCGCCACTCTTCACGAGTAGCGGGGCTGTCATTATCGGATTAAGGGCCTCTCGGCCGATGTCGTCGCTTCGCGACGACAATCACGGCCAGAGACCCTCGACCCATTATTCCACAACGATCATCTGCTTAGTAGCAGTGAAGTTGCCAGAAGTCAACGTGTAAGCGTAAACACCCGCAGTGCCGATGTTCTGTACTTCAACGCGGTTCAGACCAGCAACGCCATCGACTTCAACCGTCTTCACTAGGCGGCCAGCAGCATCCTGAATGTTCAGGGTAGCAGGGCCAGCAGCGGCCAGTTCGAAACGGATAGAAGTAACGTCTACCACTGGGTTGGGCGTGTTCTGGTGAAGCACATTTTGCGCGGTCGCAGGTGCAAAGTCGGTGTTGAAGGCAAGGTCAAGACCGTTGCTCGTTCCGTTCAGGGCAACACCTTCGCGAACCGTTACGGCATCGCTCAGCGTGATCATCTCGGACACAAGACCAGCAGCAGTAGCGCGTACCTCAAGGCTAACAGCACCAGCCTCACGGAGTACAACCGCTACAAGACCTTCACCAGCACGGTTCAGGTTCATACCGCCTGCACCAATCACATCAGCAGAGATCAACTCAAGACCAGCAGCAAGCTCAATCGTGCCCTGGAAGCCCGCAGTCTGCGTGCCGTCAAGAAGGATCGTGCGCGTCTGGCCGCTTTCAAGCTTAGCGTCGTCTACGTTCAGT
>CALEDI010000033.1 GCA_937949535.1 uncultured Lewinella sp.
ATCGTTAGTCTCTATTGCTAACGATAAATACAATGACGCGCTCAAATACTCTGAAGAACTTGTTGGCTTATACCTTGATGGTTCTGAATCCATCAATAACATACCGGAAAACCCTCTAGAATACGATGTAGAGAAGTACAAAAGTATTCACCTCTATGCTACCGCTAATCTTTTTCAAACCCGTGTGCGCCCAGGGATTGAGCCCGTAAAGAAAGCCTTTGGTTTATATGAAATGCTCTATAGAAGAAAATTAAAAAATAGCCTTTCGTCTGTAAACAGCCTTATTGCGGACAAGCTACTCTATGCGTCATCGTATGAGATAAATGTTCTAATTGTAGGCTACTACTTATACAAGAAAACGGACGACATCACCTACCTAAACCGAGCAATAAGTGTAGTCGACAACAACGCTGGAGCTGGAGATTATTACTGGACATCGGCAAGGAGTTTTGCACGATCCAACAACTCATTCTGGGCAGACGTACTAGAACAACAAATGGCAACCAATACGCTATCCAAAGTCGAGGAGGGCACAAAAATATCTGCTGTGTTTGCAGCACAGGAAGTATTCATGAAACAGAGGTCAAAGATTCAAACTAACTACCCTGGCTTTTTCAATAATCTAATCGACAACATCTCTATTAATCTTGAAGACGTATCGACTTGGTGTGCTCAAGACAGCTCTTCAGTTCTAGCTTTCTACATGCAGAACGAAGAGTTGTATCGGCTGCTAGTTACCCCTGACACGGTGGTCTTAGCTGACATGTACACGTTGAGGTCCTCAATTATAAATTTGGCAGACACACTCCAATCCACCTCCTCCCCCAAAACAAAACCCAACCAAAACGCTGAAGCTAGCCGAGAACTTTATAGCCTACTTTTCAGTGATATAGACTCTTTACTTCCTCCCAACCTGCATGTAATAGCAACGGGAGCGTTAGAGAATGTACCCTTCAATGCGTTGCGGCGCGAAGCGCCGGGGGAGGCAGCGCGTTATTTGGGCGTAGAGGTGGCCATCAGCAGGCAGATGTCGATCAATAGTATGCGGTTGATGCGGGAGCAGGAGATGTCTCCGCGCTATCGTCGTCCGTTGGCGATGGCACCGTCATTTGCTAATGAGTCGCTTGCGGTCAGTGATTTGCGGCAAGCGGGCTTCGTGTTGCCGCCTTTGCTGTACAGTACCGACGAAGTGAAAGACCTCGAAGCGCGCGGGCCGGGCAATTACTTCTACGGCGAAGAAGCCACCCTACCCAACTACCTCGCCAATGTGAGCGACCACAGCATCATTCACCTCGCTACCCACGCAATTTCTAGCCAAACCGATGGGCTAAAAAGCAGGATTTACCTATCCAGTAAAGATGGTGAAACGGCCGAGCTTTACGCCTCCGAGATCGGCGACCAAACGCTGAATGCAGACTTAGTAGTACTCAGTGCCTGCGAGACGAGCAGCGGCGGCCAACACGCCACCGAAGGCCGCATCAGCCTCACGAAGGCGTACTTGGCGGCTGGTGCTCGGTCTGTTGTATCTTCCAATTGGGCGGTAGATGATTTTGCTACGGCAACCATGATGAAGTTTTTCTACCAGCACATCCAGGATGGGAAACCACCGCATCAAGCCCTGCAACTCAGTCGGAAAGCTTACCTCGAAGACTTCCCCGGCGCGCCGCCCTACAAATGGGCGGCCTTTGATGCTTATGGCGGCATGAAGTCTGTTGCTTGGGACCGCAGCCGCAGTGTGTGGCCAACCATCGGGTACGGAGCGTTGGCCATCGTTTCCTTGGGGTTGGCTACGGCTTATATTCGGCGGCGGCGGAAGGTGGCGATGCGGGGCTGATTCTAGGCTGTACAATCTGCTTGTGTTGCTCCATAGCCACCTCACCCCAAACCCCTCTCCAACAAGCTTCGCCTCCGGCTCAGCGGAGAGGGGCTTTTTGAGGGAAACGCTTCGCGTTTTGGCGGCGAAAATCCGTAATGGGCAACTATCATCAGATTAGACAGCCTAGGGCTAATTCTAGTCAAGGTAGGCAGCCTATTTTATCGAAATAGTCTGCGTATTTCGGCGTCTCTACTTATTGTGATAATCATTCAAATACAGAACGATGGAAACAACATTGAAAACGAACTTCGGCGAATTAACCTTTGGTAAAGACGCGATTATTATAGAAGATAAAATCTCTCGGAATTCAGAACGAGTAATGCTTATTATTTCCCCTATTTGGTTATTCATCGGAGTACTACATCTGTCGAGAGTTAACTTTCACCCAACTAGCCCGATGGATTGGCTCTATGTTCTTGTAATTATTGTCTACACTTTTATCCTTTTGAACAGTCTCCGCCTTAGCTATCAAGAACATATCCCGCTCCATGAGATAAACACTGTAAAGCTGCGTAGTTTTCTGGGGGCTAAGTTTCTTGAAATCAAACTGAAAAACGGTAAAGTTCGTCAGGTAAAAGGTGTCCGGCGCATAGCTACCGCGATCAAGCAATACATCAACACAAACTACCCTCAATGACCCACTTTTCTCCCCACGGCAAGCTCCTCCTCACTGGCGAATACTTTGTTTTAGACGGTGTTCCGGCGTTGGCGGTACCGACGAAGCGCGGTCAGCGCTTCGAGTTCAACTACACCCGAGGGGCTAGTCTGGTATGGCGAGCCCATGACCACAAAGATGAATTATGGTTCAGGTCAGACCTATCTTCCCCTGCCATAGGTGGCCGGCCGCAGCCCAATGATGATCCTTTCACCGCGCGGCTCTGGGAAATCCTGCTGGCTGCGGATGAGCTAAAACCGGGCACACTAGAACGCGCCACTTTCGGGCAGGCGGTGACCAGTCGCCTAGAATTCAACCGGCAGTGGGGCCTAGGCAGTAGCTCCACCCTCATCGCAGCGGTAGCGCGGTGGCTCGGCGTGAACCCCTACGCCCTGCTAGAGCGCACCTTCGGCGGTAGCGGCTACGACTTGGCCTGCGCCTTCGCCGAAGGGCCGATCCTTTATGAGCGCAACGGAATAAGTCCAGTTGTAACCGAGCTAAACTGGAAACCCACTTGGCTCCAGCAAACCTACTTCGTCTACCTCAACCAGAAGCAGAACAGCCGGGAAGGCATCCGGGCCTACCGTGCTGCCGGAGCGTCTGCGCGGGCGAAGGAAGAAATCTCTCGCATCACTACCGCCCTCTTAAACGATTCTTTGCACCTGCGCGCCGCCGCCCAACTGCTACTCGAACACGAAGAAATTGTGGGCCAAACGCTCGGCCTCACGCCCGTTCAGCAAAGGTTGTTCCCAGACTTCCCCGGAGCCGTGAAGAGCCTCGGTGCCTGGGGCGGCGATTTTGTTTGGGCACTAAGTGAAGAAAGTCCCGAAAAAGTGCGAGCTTATTTCAACAGCTTGGGGTATGCGGTGGTTATTGGGTATGACGAGATGGTACTTGGTGCGTAATGGTTGCCGGCGCCAACACCGTGTTTAAACACCATTTACATATAAACATGTTTATATGTAGCAACTGCTCTTTACCCCGCCCGCCCCATGCCAAAATGGAAACCCGCCCGAATTACCCGCATCCAACAACGCTCCCCCACCGTCCGCAGCTTCTGGCTGGAGCTGCCCGACCGTGAGGTGCTCAACTTCCGCCCCGGTCAGTTCCTGACCCTAGACCTCCCCATCGGCAAAACCCGCCGAGACGGCTGGCGCAGCTACTCCATCGCCGCCGCGCCCAACGGCTCCAACCAAGCCGAACTCTGCATCGTGCGCTTACCGCACGGCCTCGGCACTGGTTTCTTGTTCGATGAGGCCCAGGTCGGCACCGAAGTGCTCACCAAAGAGCCCGCTGGCGTCTTCACCCTGCCCGAAGGGCCGCTGGAGCACGACGTCGTGATGGTCTGCACCGGCACCGGCGTTGCGCCCTTTCGCGCTATGCTGCAAGACCGGCTTGGGCGCGAAAGCGTCAATTTCCACCTCATCTTCGGCTGCCGAACAGCCGAAGACATCCTCTACCGAGAAGAGTTTGAAGCGATGGCGCAGCAGCACCCCAACTTCACTTATACCGTAGCCGCAAGCCGAGAAGCCGTGCCCTCCACCAAGGGGATGGAGACCGCCAACGGCTACGTCCACCCCATCTACGAAGCCGCCTACCCCGACGTAAAACCCGGCGTCCGCTTCTACCTCTGCGGCTGGGCCGTGATGGTAGACGAGGCCAAAGAACGGCTCCTGAAACTCGGTTGCCCACAAGCGCAAATCGTCGAAGAACTCTACGGATAATAAGACGAGGTAATTTTTTGGATTCAGTATGAAACTTTTACCCCCACCGCTTACCTTTGTATCGTGAAAGCGTACTGGATTATCCGGTAAGGATTTAACCAACACGCTCTCCGGGCCCATAGCTCAGCGGTTAGAGCGCCGGACTCATAATCCGTCGGCCCTAGGTTCAAATCCTAGTGGGCCCACCTCCATAGAACGCAACTCTTTGATTATCATCGAGTTGCGTTTTTAATTTTGTCAGTTTTTTTTGTCACACTTTCATTTGCCCCTGTTTTTCGCCACTTTTTACTGTCAAATGTTAAAGTTTGAACTTTTCTTGCTCTATCAACCAAATCCTCATCTTTTGCATCTCATCCGCTTGCTCATCTTGTTTTGTCTTACCTGCTTGGTTGGGGTGTAGCTCGGGCAGTGGTGAGCGAAACGTTGCGGTTGATGTTATGCTATTTGATGAAGTGCCCGAGCCTGAGCTGCCGCCCAGTGTGCAAGCGCGTGAATTGATTATTGAGTGCACCAACAAAAAGAGAAAGCTCTCACGGCATGGATAGCCGGAGAGCTTGAGCAGGAACGTTATCGGGTTGTAATGGATAGCCTGAGCACATTAATGGGAAAGGTGGTTGTAGAGAACTGAAGTAATTGAAATGATTATAATACCTTTAGCAGATGCTCACGTTTCGCGCATAATCTTCTGAGTATTCAAAAGGTCAAGCAAAGTACGGTAAGCCTCGGCCACTTCTGACAGTGCTAAGATGTCAAGTTGCGTACCATTTATGTCCGTCATATGTGCTACGTAGCGATCACCAACCTCAAGGAAGACTACCGATATGCCCCTCATAGCCCTCAACAGCATCGGTGTTGTTGGTGCCGCTGTTTTGCGTCCCTTATTTCCGGGGTAAATATTTCCTAGTTCTCGTTGTTGCCGGTCTAGGTTTTGACGAACTGTATTCTGAACGAGACAGGAAAAACGCATAGCTAACATCAGCAGCCGGATAAGTCCTTTGATCCGGTGCTCTTTTTTCAAGTACAGCGGTAAAAGTCCTGTGTCTCGGTTAATGACGTAATCAAAGACATGCTCGATTCGGAACTGGTTGCGGTAGGTCATTACTAAATCCGCTCCGCTAATCAGTTCCACCGTAGCATTAGTGGCATAGATTTGCCAGCCCTTCTTACGTCTTTTGGTAGCGATTATTTTTTCGTCTCTTTCGACTTCAAGGTGAAGGCTTACCTGTTGCCGTATTTCTGCCGGACGGTCTTTGTGCTTACCAACGCTATAGTTTGTAACCGTCTCATTAGCAGTCACCTTAAAGCAGTTTTCTACCTGAAGCTTCTCAACAATTTTGGCGATTCTTCCATAGAGATCTGCCAGTGTCTTAGGGTTTCTCCGCCCCTTTTTACTAACCACTAAAAGACGTATGCTTTCTTCAGCTTTATCCAGTCGCTCCTCAAAAGAGACGAGTTGCTTGGTGGCATATTTAGGAGAATAACATAAGATGCGTCGCTCGTTCCAGGTATTTTCCTCAACATTCATCTCATGGGGGACTTCATAAAAATAGGCGGACTTTTCCTGCTGCTGACTGCTGCGCTCAACGCTCGGCAAGTCTTCTAAAGGCACCTTGATCTGCTCGATGTAGGTGTCAAGCACCTGGCGAGTACACTGCTTTGCGTTTAGCGGCATCAGGTAGTAGTCTCCAGCCATATGAATGTTCAAACGATTACTACTCGATCCCATATGACTATCGCCCACATACAGGTTGCCACTCGTGCCAAGGGCTCGGCGGGTGCGTTCAATGACCGGTAAATAATATTCAAAATCCGGCCCGTTACCACTTACAATATCAACAGCCATTGGGATGGCAAGCGGGTCCAGACAAGCAGACATCACTTTACACTGCACCTGATCGCTACGCCGGTGTTTTGTGTGGCCGTAACGGAACAACTCAGCCGGAGTACGAAACTGCGGTGCATTGAAAGAATCTGATCGAACTACCTGCATCTTGTCTGGCTCAGCTAAGGGATAAACTTCCAGCAACCTTTTGCCGAACTCACACTCAAAGTGTTGCCAGTCAGCGTCTTGACTAAAACGATCTAACAGCCGCCCCAGGCGGTCGTCGCAAAAATCGAGTGCTCGCAACTCCTCTTGTGATAGTAAGGCGCTCAACACAGATAGTCTAGATGCGGCCCAGTCTTCCACATGACTCAGACGGTGGTCTGCCTCACTAAGAATATACAGAACCCAGCCAGCTACTACGGAGCCTCCACTTACGCCTTGCCAGTTGCCATGATCCGGTAAGTGCTTGTCTATCAGG
>CALEDI010000034.1 GCA_937949535.1 uncultured Lewinella sp.
AGACAATCTTCGACGAAGTTTAATACCTTAGCTGCTGCGGCGGCTTGTGCCATCTTAATTTTGGTTTAGTCACCTCAAAGATGCGTACATCCGTCGTTTTTTATAGTAAGTCATTTGTGGGACAGGAATAAACTGCGCCCAACTGGAACTTTTCAGTTCTAGTTGTTGTATATAAGGTATGGGCTTTAGCCCAAATTCATCATAGCCTCGTTTGTGGAGCTATGTTCGCTCAATAACTTTCAACGTTTCATTCTTTCCTAGATTGTTCTTAGTAGTTCACTTCAGGATCACACAATGACTAAGAGGGTATTGGAAATAGTAAATAACTCATGAAATTTAAATTTTTATTTTGCCTGCTCCTACTTAGCCATGTAGGTCAAGCACAGGTTGTAGAAAATTCAGTTAATACTGAATCGTTTGATAATTTTTCCAATACATATAATTTCATGTATTGGGATGATAGTTGGAAGACGACCGGTGTAAGTACAAGAAGTTTTACCAATCAGACCAGTAGCTATTCATTAAACGTAGATTTTACCAACCTGAATATCTATGACTTGTCTATTGAGAAAGACGACAAGACTGCTGCTGCCGCCTTTGTGGAGCCAAAATCTACAACTATTCAGACCAACTACGACGGTGTTATAGATTTTTCCATTCTTCAAAACGGAGTAGCAGTCTATGACAAAAGCTCGAACCCGACCCGAACAGGAAGAAGGGATAGCCAAGTTTCTGAATACGGTACATGGTGCAATAGGCGTTTTGTTAGCGCGAATTTGACGAACTCTGCCCCTATTGACGACTATTTCACGGGTGTTGAATTTGCGAACTGGCACAACAGATTCGAAATCGCTTTCCATGTGAAACCTACCACTACAATTACAAATGGACAACTTGAATTTAGTATTGAAATTCCTCAAGAATATTCTCAATACTTAAATTCAGGAAACATCCATGGTTTCGGATTAAGCGATGGGACGGGTTTTTCTGTAAAAGCCGGTATTTCTGCTAGTACCACCTCTGTCAATAACAATGTGATTACGGTGACTACAGCATCCCAAGATTTGTTGGTGAATGAGCAGTACGAAGTAAGCCTTGTTTTCTATGCAGTCAAACAGAGCTTTGCTACCAGTTATGCAACAGTTTTTGATGAAGAATCTCAAATCAGCATTACCGCTCTTCAAACAGACCCTGTTAATACTAATGTTTCGAATATAACTTATAGTGAGGACGAAGGTATTCATTACCTAGATATTCCCCGGTATGGAATGGGGTACAGGGATTGTGGAAGCGTAGATGTTTTTCAAAAAATTGAATTGGAGCTAGCAAATAGTTCGAGTGCGACTAGGCGTGTGCGACTTTGCTTTAGACAGGTTCCTAACGTGAATGTAGTAGGGTTCAACTCTTTGATTTGTAATGCCAATGATTGTCCATCGGGGTTGCAGCTTCAGGTTTCAAAAAACTGGCATACTGGGACAGCGCAGTATTTTTCAGGAAGCTGGATCAAAGAATACACAGAGTTGATTATTCCGGCCAATACCACCTTAAATTTGAACTATAAAAGAACTGGAGCAAAATGGGGAGAAACCTATTCTGCTTCATCTCATCAATTGTCAGTTGCTGGCTCAGGTGTACCCAGAGGTGGATGGTTAGAAGCGGCGCTTGGGAGTTTTGGAGAAAGCGTTACTCACTCTCCAGATTATGAATTTGGAAGCTCCAATGCTTGTGATGTAAGACCATTTATGGTGACGAACGAGAATTATGGAGGCACTTCCTCAGAATGCTCATGGACGGGTAATAGTGGCGGTTTTGACATGATGGTGTATAATGATGATTCTAATGCGCGTCAATATCAAAGCCAAGTCAAAACAAGGTTTTTGAGGTACTCTCCTAATCTAACGGAGACTTCTATATCAGCAGTTTCGGCAGACAATAAACTAAAGCTAGATTATACTTTTTTTCTAAACCGATCAGATGATTTTACCAGGATTTATTACAAAGTAAAAATAAAGGCACTCCAAGCCACTAACTTTAGCCGGTTAGACATTTTTCAATTAGGTGGAGATATATACAACATTCATAATACACAGAGCCTGATTTACGGAAATGATACAGGTGTGGAGGGGCAGATTGCGCCTACCAATAGTGGCTCTAATGATTACACCACTGCTGAAATTGCATTGTCAGGTACTAACCCTTGGATTTGGGCAGGCGATGGTCTAAGCTATAACGGAGCAAATTCTGGAATTGACATTGATGTCAATCAGGGCTTTATCATAAGAGAATATAAAGCAACAATCGGAGGCGTAGAGAATAACACACCTTACTTTAGAGAGCGTTCTAGTTCTCTGGGGTTTTCGGCAGGTCGTGGTATCAACCCTACTTCGTACTGCTTAGTAACGCCTCCTGGAACGACCTCGCTTTCCGCTAATGATGAAATAGAACTAATTGCAGAAGTGGCGGTGTTGCCTAAAATTAATTCAGACTATTATGGAGACAATTCCAACTTTGCGGGAGCGCTAACCAGTTATCAAAACTCATATGAACTATTGTATAGAGAATCGCTGGGTAATCAAATCATAGCAGAATCACCACTAAATACTATTGATGATGACTACCCCTTGAATGTGAACACGCAGAACAACGAAGGGCTTGTCTTCATTACGGGAGGTAGGGGATATGTACCTGTGAAGTTTACGGGCTTGACTAGTAGTGCTAATCCTGGATTATGGAGGGCTTATGACAATTGCTGGGAATTAGTCGATCAATCTGTCAACGGAAAAGATTTTTGGCAAACAGATTACAATGTAGAAGACAATACTTTTACCATGATATTTAATGTGGATCAGGATATTCCAAATGACTCTACAGCAGTCATAAGTTACTTTTTAGGTAGTACACCTCCAGAACCTAGTATCGTTATACAATCTTTGGTAGTAGGAGGGGTCTATACCACTAATCCGAACTTAGATGTAAGGGTTGGTGCCGATAGTGTAGTTTTAGCACCCGGGGTTACTGAGTACAGCAGGACTTCTTTTGGGGTAAATGAAAATTGGTCATGGACAGGGCCCAACAATTTCAGCCAAGAGGGAAGAGTTATCAGGCTCTATCCTGTTACTAGTGATGACTTGGGTACTTATACTGCGACCTATACCAACCAGTTTGGTTGTAGTGAATCTGTTGTCTACATTATTACTGCTGCCGAACTTCCTGTAGAATTAGTTAGATTCAACGCAACTCCTCAAAAGACTAGTGTTCTTTTAACTTGGGAAACAGTTAATCAAATCAATAACTTAGGCTTCTCCGTTGAACATAGTAAAGATGGAATATACTGGGAATCGATTGGATTTGTGAACGGAGATGGAACAAGCACTATATTGCAGGAGTATAAATTGGTGCATTCTACTCCACAAGTAGGCTTGAACTATTACCGTTTGAAGCAAATGGATTTCGACGGTAGTGCGGAATATTCAAGTATCGAAACAGCTATGTTGTCTTACCTCCCGTTTGTGTCCGTCCTTCCAAATCCGAACAACGGCCATTTCTCGGTTAAAGTAAATAGGGGAGACTACACCTCCACTACAATACAAATATTGGATTTGCGTGGTAGCGTTGTTTGGAAAGAAAATTATTTGGCTCAAGCAGGTTCACAACTAATCATCGAAGATATTCATTTGTTAGAAGGTCAAATGTATTTTCTCATGGTCAGGCAAGGAGATCATCAAGTGGTAAAAAAAATCGTCACGTCGCTTTAATTTTTGGCAGTATATCAGATGGAATGGTGACCTTGAATACCGAGTAAACGCTAAGATTTCTTGATCTTGCCGGAGGCACTCACTACAGACAACATAGTCGTCGTTAGCAACCGTGCTAACACTACCGCTCCGCGCGGTGTACAACTTCCATTGCGAACCGCACCCAGCGCAGCCGCGCAACCAGAGCACTCGTAGCGGTACTTCTTCCCGCATCGACCGTAGCCGGACAACGGTACGCCCTTCTACATCTAGCCGCCGTACACGCAGCCGCCCTTCTTCCACGTCTCGCGCTTCCAGCAGCCGTAGCCGAGGTTGTAAGTAGTAGGATTCGATGAGTCTCCTTCGTTTTTGTGAAGGTTGCCGTTATGTCATTTTTTTCTCCAGTAAAAGGTTAAAACCTACCGTATTCTAGTCAGTTTGTACCTTTGGTTGTATTTTAAGTGTAATTATATTTTCCTGCATAATCTCCTGAACGTTATGAAACTAAAAACATTTTTAAGCTGCCTCGCAGTTTTCTCTCTTACGACTTTACATACTCAGTCTCTCGACACCGACCTTTACCGTACCATCTCCGGAGAGCACAACCACCCCAACCAGCCTCTTCTTGGTGCGGCGCATACAGCACTGATCCGTTTGGCTGGTGATGGTTTTGTAGATGGCCAATCAATACCCGCAGGACCAAACCGGCCGAACCCCCGTACGATCTCCAATACTCTTTTTGCGCAGGAAGGCTTACTCAACGACCCCGTTGGGTTGAGCGATTACACTTGGGTGTTCGGGCAATTCATTGACCACGATATCACCCTAACGGAAGGCGCATCGGAATCAACGCCTATTCCCGTCCCTGCCGGAGACCCCGACTTTGACCCCTTCTTCTTTGGCTCCGTAGTCATTCCTTTTCAGCGCAATACGCCTCGGCTTGGTACGGGCTTTGGCATTGGTAACCCCCGTAACTACGACAACGAGATCACGGCCTTTATTGATGGTTCAGGCGTGTATGGCTCAGACGATGCCCGGGCAAACTGGCTCCGGTCTTTCGTCGATGGGAAGTTAAAAATAAGTGCCGGCAACCTGCTGCCCTACAATACCCTTAATGGTGAAATTGATGGCGAGTTAGACCCCTCCTCGCCGCACATGGCCGACGGCGTAGGCAACTCTCCGCTACACTTCGTCGCAGGCGATGTACGCGCCAACGAGAACCCTTTGCTCGCGGGCTTTCATACGCTCTTTGTACGAGAGCACAACCAGCAGTGCGAGCGCCTCAAGGCCGAACACCCCGACTGGGAAGACGAACAACTCTACCAACATGCCCGCAAACTTGTTGGGGGGCTCATCCAAGCCATCGTATACAACGAATGGTTGCCCACCATGGGGGTAAACACCGGGGAATACCTCGGCTACAACGACGCTGTACACCCCCAACTTACCAATACCTTTACCGCAGCGGCCTTCCGGGTAGGCCATACGCTCCTGAACGGCAACATCCGTAGGTTAGACGCCAACGGGCAGGTAATACCCGAAGGAAACATGACCCTTCGGGAAGCCTTCTTCAATACCGACGTTCTTGCTGAAACTGGCCTAGACCCGTTCCTGCGCGGAATGGCAGAGCAAACCCAACAGAAAATGGATAGCCGCGTAGTAGACGATGTGCGCAACTTCCTTTTTGGCCCTCCCGGAGCCGGAGGATTAGACCTGGTATCCATCAACATCATGCGCGGGCGTGAGCGTGGCCTACCAGACTACAACCAGATTCGCCAAGCCTACAACTTGCCCCGCAACTTTACCTTCCAGCAAATCAACCCCGACTCCGACGTCTTCTCCGTACTCGAAGAACTTTATGGAGACGACATCAATGACATAGATCCTTGGGTTGGCATGCTGGCCGAGCGCTCCGAAAACGGAAGCATCTTCGGGTCCACGATCCTCCGGATCATGGAAAAACAGTTTACAGACCTGCGCGCCGGAGACCGGTTTTTCTACCTAAATGACCCCGTACTGAGCGAAGAGGAAAAAGACTGGATTCATAATACCACCTTCCAGCAAGTAATCATGCGCAACAGCGGCATTGATTTGATGCAGGAAAACGTCTTTGAAGCAATGCCCTTCAGTAGTATTTGCGGAGAAGCTGTGACCTCGGCCGATGGCTGGATCCGTGTCCAGACCAGTAACGCCCAGTTGCCCAACGTCACGGTTGTCGCCAACGGCAACGACGGTGAAGTAATGAGTACCTCCACCACCACCGACCTTGGTTTTTACACATTCAACAACTTACCTGCCTGTCAGGATATAGCCCTTACGGCCAGCCTTGAAGGAGACTGGGAAGCTGGGGTCAATATTTTTGATATGATTGCCATCAACCTACACATGCTGGGGCGGCAAGAATTTGACAATCCTTACCAGTTTTTAGCCGCAGATGTTAATAACGACAACTTCGTTGATGTTCAAGACATCATCGCTATATCTAGGCTGGCTATTGGCATTACCGAACGGCTAGAAAGTGGTAACCCCAATCCGTGGTTCTTCGTACCGGCTGGTTACCAGTTTATCAACCCTGAACTTCCACTCGGAGAGAATATCCCTTTCGCTATCGACTTTTCACAGGTAGACCCTACCGAAATCAATCAGGGCTTTGTAGCGATCAAATCTGGCGATGTGAACGCCGACGCCGCGCCTGAAGGCAACAACCTCCCCCCTGGGCTTTGGGTAGACTTGCCGGAAGAAGCCCTCAAGGCTGGTGAGCAAACCCAGGTTGAAGTACGTCTTTCTGGTCAGGAATTGGCCGGGTTCCAGTTTGGGCTAAAAACTTCGGGCTTACGCATTATTAGTTTGGCAAGTACCGATTTGCCAGACAATGCCTACCACTTCGATGAAGGAAAACTGCAATTCCTCAACCTTGAAGACGGCACTACCGAACACTCCGTTTTACTCAACGTGGTAGCAGAACGTACTGGCCAAGTAGCAGAGATGTTCTCGCTTGCGCCAAACCTCCGCTCGCTTGCCGTTGATTTGTCTGGTGCTCCGCGAAGTATTCAGGTGGGCGCGGCCGCAGGTGCAAGGGAAAGAACTTTGAAGAGCCAGGCCTTCCCGAACCCCTTCACGGATGCCATAACATTGTCTTTCTCCGATCCCCTAGCCGAATCCGCTTCCCTAGAACTGAAAGACGTGAATGGCCGAACCTTACGCACCCAAGTACTGAACGCCGGTACGGAGACCGCCCAAGTGCTTGACCTGGGCCTTCCGGCTGGCACTTACTTTGTTCGGGTTACTGCTGTCGCATCAGGCGAGGTGCTGTTTGCGCAGCCTATTCAGTCGGCCGCGCGCTAGCCCTGCGGGTGTTTTACCGAACCAAAGCCATAACCAAGCCACCGAAGCTGCCTTTGGCTTCGTAGAGCGAATCATTGTAGACCGTAGCCCTTAGGCGGAGGTTGTGGGGCTGGTCGTCTCGCAACTCAAACTCGATCATGATGTTGCCGAAGGCTTGGTCCATTACGGCATCCTCGTAATCTACCTTAGGTTTGAGGTAGTGCCGTTCTTGGGTCTCGATCCAGTCTCTGCGAGGGAAGATGCGGCGGTCGGAGATGTCGGAACGGTAATTAAGCGTAAGTACGCGCTCCTTGAGGTAATCGAAGAAGTGGGAAATCTCCTCGCGGCTGTAGTTCATTTCCTTGAAGTAGATCACGAAGCCCTTGGAGCTTGGTAGGTGGAGGAACCCGATGGTCTCGTCTACGTTTTGCCCGCTGGTATGGCGGGCGTACTGCTGGTCTAGCCAGTCTAGTAGGCGGCGCGGTGCGGCGGTGGCTTTCCAGTGTTGGTAGCCGGCCAGTTCTTCTTCGCTCCGCCGGATGAGTTCGTGGATGGTGGGGGCTGTGGGGGAAGAATGCTCGGCTTGGTTGAAGATGGATTTTATTTGGTTCCAGAAGGTCATGGGAGGGAGGGAGCTGAGAAAGGGTGTGTGAGGTGGCCCCGGACTGCGTCCGGAGGGTATGGGGGAGGTGGCCGCGTACCCCCGGACTGCGTCCGGGGTTATCCGAGGGGTAATCGCTACGCGATAGCCGTCGGGGGAGGTTAGAGAGGCGTCTTCTCCCCGGACTTCGTCCGAGGTTATCCGAGGGGTAATCGCTACGCGATGGCTCACGGGGGAGGTTAGGGAGGTGTCTTCTCCTCGGACTACGTCCGAGGTCATCCGAGGGGTAATCGCTACGCGATAGCCGTCGGGGGAGGTGTGGGAGGTGTCTTCTCCCCGGACTGCGTCCGGGGTTATCCGAGGGGTAATCGCTACGCGATAGCCGTCGGGGGAGGTGTGGGAGGTGTCTTCTCCCCGGACTACGTCCGAGGTCATCCGAGGGGTAATCGCTACGCGATGGCTTGTGTTGGAGGTAGGGCATAAGGGGCAGGCGTTACGGAGGAGACTTAGTGCTGAACACTTACTTTATCTGGTTGAACTGGTCGCGGCCCTTGAAGTTGGTGACTTCGCCTCGGTGCTTCATTTCGCGCTCTGGGGTGTAACCGAATTCGGCGTGTGGGAGGACGCGGTTTAGGGTTTTGGTGACGAGTTTCAGCTCGTTGGGCTTCATGCCGAAGGCATGAATAGTACCGTCGGTCTCGACGAGGTGGAGGGTACCTACGGAGACGGTTTTGAAGCCGAAGGGCATCCGCTCCGTCACGAGGCCGTAGACCCATACGATGGTTTCGGGTTCTTCCCGAAACTGTCTGCGCCAGAAGGCCAAGGGCTGCTCCGTCAGGATGCGGAAGAGCCACCACAGCGCCGCCGAGCAACCGGCTCCGCCCAGCATCGCCCAACCCAAACGACGAGATACAACGCCCACTACTATGCACAGCAAGGAAAGGATGATCACACCAACGGCCGCAAACTGCTGTTGGCGGCGGTCGCGTTCCATGCTCTCCCAAAGGGGGTTCAGGCCGGGGTGGGTAACGATGCGTTGGTCTTTTAGCATGGTAGGATAATGCGGAGTTGAGGGGTTGGGTTCATTGGAAGCGTTGGCTGTATCCGCGCAACCAAGAAATGATTGCCCCAACCCAAGCCTTCAAAACCTTACCCTGCATCCTGCGGCCGCGCCCCGAAAAACACTTTATAAACTTAAATATATGTTAAGGATTTGATATAACTTTTTTACCGTAAATTGTAGAAATCTGAAAACCAAAACGTTGTGCTTAAGCATAGTCTGTTCATATGTTGTTTTGTTCATGTTTTAATTCAAACTAAGCCACTGCTGGCAGGTACTTTCGGGTATGAATACTGCTCAGCAACTGAACCTAGACCACCTGGCCGCGCCCGTTCGGGACGATATTCAGGAACTTTCTGACCGCATTTACGCCTACCAGCGTTTGCAGGAAGACGAAGACCGTTTTAAGCACTACCGCCTCACGCGCGGCGTTTACGGCCAACGGCAACACGGGGTACATATGTTCCGGACCAAGATTCCGTTTGGTCACCTGACGCCAGACCAGCTGATCGCGCTGGCGGACATGTCGGAGAAATACACCAACGGCCGCCTACACATCACGACGCGCCAGAACATCCAGATGCATTACGTGAAGCTTAACGATAGCGTAAAGGTGTGGGAAGACCTCGCTACGGCCGGCATGACGGCCCGCGAAGCGTGCGGCAACACCGTACGGAACATCACCGCCAGCCCCCTAGCAGGCGTAGACCCCAACGAGCCCTTTGACGTAACACCCTACGTACAGGCGAGCTACGAATTCTTCCTGCGCAACCCAATTTGCCAGGAAATGGGCCGCAAGATCAAGCCCGCTTTTTCCAGCAGCGAGCAAGACTCCGCTTTTACCTATTTTCATGATTTCGGCTTCATCCCGCAAATCAAAGATGGCGTAAAAGGCTTCAAGGTCGTCATCGCGGGCGGTCTCGGTGCGGTTTCAATGATTGCCCCAACGGCCTACGAGTTCCTCGAAGCCAACCGCATCATCCCCTTCATGGAGGCATCTATTCGCGTATTTGACCGCTACGGCGAGCGCGAAAAACGGATGAAGGCCCGGATGAAATACCTACTGAAAGATCTGGGCCTAGAGACGTTCATGCAGCTTGTGGAGGAAGAGATGATAGCCATTGAACACCAAACCTTCGAGGTTGATGAGGCCTTCGCGCCGCCCCTAGGCGACGTACCAGCAGACAACTTCGAGCCCGCCCAACCCCTACACTCAAAGCTCTACGCCGAATGGTTGAAAACGAACGTACTGGAACAAAAGCAAGATGGTTACCGCGCCGTCGCCATCCGCGTCCCGCTCGGCAACCTCGAAGCAGAACAAACACGTTTGCTCGCGGGCTTGATTAAGGATTTTGCCAGCGACGATGTTCGCCTGAGCGTACAGCAAGGGATGATTCTCCGCTACGTGCCGCCGAGTGCGCTACCGCACCTCTTCAACGGCCTCTACGCCCTCAACCTCGGCCTGCCGGGCTACGATACTACCGCTGACATTACTGCTTGTCCGGGAACGGACACCTGTGCCCTAGGTGTTACCAACTCGACTGGTTTAGCCACTATTCTTGAGGAGCTCGTCCGCGATGAGTTCCCCGAGATGGTGACCGAAAACAAAGTTCGGATCAAGATTTCGGGCTGCATGAACGGCTGCGGCCAGCACATGGCGGCCAACATCGGCTTCCACGGCTCCAGCATCCGGGTGGGGCAGAAGATTGCGCCAGCAATGCAAGTTGTCGTTGGCGGTGGAATTACGGACGATGGGCGCGGCTTCGTAGCCCAGAAAGTCATCAAAGTACCAACGCGCCGCATCCCACAAGTGATCCGAGACCTGTTCAACGATTATAAAGCCAACGCTACCGAAGGCGAATACTACAACGACTACGTAGTCCGCCAAGGCAAACGCTACTTCTACGACATACTCAAGCCGCTCGGCGACGCGAAAACGATCACTGATCAGGAGTTTTACGACTGGGGCCAAGACGAAGAATACGTCCAAGAAATTGGTGTAGGCGAGTGTGCGGGCGTAAGCCTAGACGTGATCGGCGCCATCCTGAACGACGCCTCCAACAAGGTCATCGCCGCAGGCGAAGCCCTGAAGGCTGGCCACGAAAAAGACGCCGCCTACCACGCCTACTCCGCCATGATTACGGGGGCCAAAGCCTTGATGCTGGCCGAAGACAAGAAATGCAACACCCACATCGGTATTTTGCGGGACTTTAGCGAGTTTTTTGGTGACCGTTTCTCCGAAGCAATGCCTTTCGAAGACTTTGTTCTCCGCATCAAGAAGCAGGAACCCACCGTAGCCTTCGTTACCGAATACTTGGCCGATGCCCGTGCTTTTGTCTCGAAGGCGATCAAAACACGCGAGGCGCAGTTGGACAAGGTTGTGGTGGGGGAATACTATAAAGCCTAAGTAGGTAGAGAGCCTCTGGCCCGATGTCGCTTCGCGACTATAAAATCAGGGCCCCTCTACCCAGCATAAAAAACCAACCATGACCCCAAGAATCACCCTAGTAGGCGCTGGCCCCGGCGACCCCGACCTCATCACCCGCAAGGGCCTCAAGGCCCTGCAAACTGCCGACGTTGTCCTATACGACGCTCTCAGCTCCGACGAACTGTTGGAGGAAGTACCTAAAAACTGTACACGTATCTTCGTCGGCAAACGCGCGGGCTGCCACTATAAAAAGCAGGATGAGATCAATGAATTGCTGGTGGCCTCCGCCTACGAGTACGGCCATGCGGTGCGCCTAAAAGGCGGAGATCCTTTCGTCTTTGGCCGGGGGCAGGAGGAGAAAGCATACGCCGAGGAGCGCGGGCTGCCGGTAACAGTGGTGCCTGGTATTAGCAGCTGCATCAGCCTGCCCGAATTGCAGGGCGTAGCGCCTACGAGCCGAGGCTACGCCGATAGTTTTTGGGTACTTACGGCGCACACCCGCGATGGAGGTCTGAGTAATGACCTACTTTTGGCCCCGCGTAGCAACGCTACGGTCATCATCTTGATGGGCCTCGGCCGTCTCGACCAGATCTGCGCCCTCTGGGGCGCAGAAGGAAAAGGCGACTTGCCCGCAATGGTGATCCAGAACGGCAGCCGCCCAAACGAACGCGCTTGGGTTGGGACGGTAAACGACATCGCGCCGCGCGTTGCGGCGGAGCGCGACAAGGGGCCGGGCATCATCGTTTTGGGGGAGACGGTGTCTCAGCATCCGGCGTTTAAGTTGAAGGTTTTGGATTCAGCGT
>CALEDI010000035.1 GCA_937949535.1 uncultured Lewinella sp.
AGCGTTCCTAGGTCAAGCCATTATCGGCCTTAGTGTACTTTCGGGTGGTGCTTCTTTAAGGAATGACTCATCAGGAAGTGCATCAGCTCCATCACGGCTTCTTCGACTAGGGCATCCTTGACGGTAAATTCTGTGCCGTCGAAGAACTTCGGAGTGCTGCCCGATCCGGTGGGGGCGCTGTGCTTCACGTCGATGGAGGTTCTCCATTTTTCGGCGTGTTCAATCCATTCTTGCTTGTCTACGGGTTCTGGTTCGCAGAACCAGACGTTCCAAGCAAGCACATTTTCAGGGGCGAGCATGTGACCAGACCCCACGTTGAATAACTTCATCACAAGATGGTTGAAGTCGTCTACGAAGGTAGAGTTGGTCGGTTGGGGGTTGCCAATCATCACTTCGAGGTTGCCTACACTCCAGGCTTCATCGTAATGCTGCGTGAATTCTGGGATCGGGAAGTCGGTCGTTGTCCCGCGCATCAAGGGGAATATTTTTTGGTCCGGATGCTTAGGGTTGTAGGTGTTGAGTTGGATGGCATGTTCTTTGTTGCTCGGGAAGGGCCACTCAACGGAAAGGGCGTCGAAGATTGTCCAAGCTGCTTTACCCAAGATGCTCTTGTGGATGTCTGGGCTGAACCAGATTTTCGGCTCTACCGTCAAGTCTCCGTAAATCTCCCGTGTGTTTTCATCAACCCAGCCTCTGTTGCCGGTTACGGTCACTTCTACGTTCAGGGTGCCGAAGCCTTTGATCCATAAGCCTTGTTGAGGGCAAATGATCGAGTATACTTTACCCGTATCGGTGTAGCCGAGCCGAGAGATGTAAGGCGAGAACATCTGGTAACACCGCGAAGCAGGAACACCAGGCATGGTCTCCCAACTAAACTCTGGCCACTGAACGCCTTGTTGGCGCGTCAGCAAGTTGATGTGGGTCATGTTGTGCTCCATCGGGAGCGACGATAAATCTGGGAGCGGGTAGTTCTCGCTACCATTGGGGTACGGGAAGTTGGGGTTTGATTGTTCAAAGCCGCCTACCCAGCCTGGGGCTGCTTGCTTGGTGGTGGTAAATTCCATGATGTGAAAGTATGGGTTAGTACAACGGGCCGAACGCTACATGGTAGAGAAACAAAACGCTGCTGAAATGAAATTATAGGTTTGGGTAAAACATAGGGTGTCTTGTGTTACATTCGCCAAACATATGTATTTAGCACCTTTTTGAGGTGACTAAGCTTTAAATACAGGTATAAACGCTTTGAAAACAAGTACTAATACCTACAGCGTGTACCCCCATTTCGCAGATTTTGACGTATGCATCATTGATCGGCGTACGCCCGGAACCGATAATACTTCCCTCGTTCCTCCAACCGAATGTGCAGCCACAGCACCCCAAAACCGTGGGTGCTTAAAAACTGGCGGGGTGAGTTTTCCGCTAAGGCATCTAGTGCTTCGCGGCCTACTCGCGTCCAGAATTCTTGTAGCCATTCTTCCGGCGCAGTGCGACAAAAGGCTATGAGGTCGCGGCAGTTGACAGCAGTGCCGTCGCCTGGTTCATTGGGGATGATGAGTAAGCTGTCTCCGCCAAGGTTCGGAAAGGTAGACACGCGCGTATTAGGGTTCATCTTCGCCCGGAACCGATTTGGCGTTGGGGTAAACCGAGAGAAATCTTCTGTTCGGGTGATGGCGCATTCATAGGTTTCTTCCGCAGATGCTTTCGTTAAGCGCGGGTGCTCCCAAAGGCAACCCTTGCCACCGTGTTCGATCAGGCTTTGCCAGTAGAATTTGCGGAAGGTTGGGTCTTTCGCCCAGAGGGTTAGGACTTGGTGAAAGGTGAGGGGGTAACCGTCTTGCGCGAAGGTAAGAAGGTCTTGATCTACAGATAGAACAGTGATATATTTGGAGAAAGTCATGCTTGTTAATTACTTGAAGGTGTAAACCAAAGTACGACTAAACAAGGTTTGCTTACATCTTCACCAAAATCCGTTACCGCTGTCCCGGTGCGCTGACCGATCAGATGGGGGAGACGATGAGTTTTGAGTTGGAATAAATGCCCTGAAAGGGTACCATCTCTAGCGATGGGTTGATCGAAGCCGAAGGCGCAGATCAGCCCATCGCGCGAACCAACCTACCCCACCTGCAAAGCCCGCTCAAACATCCCCACCACATCAATAAACTCATTGGGTAAGAAGGCGTTCATTACCTCCTCTATCGGGGCGGGGACTGGGCCGTAAAATGCTTCGGCGATGCTGCCTGCCATCGCCGCCTGCGTATCCGTATCGCCGCCGAGGGAGATGGCTAGGCGGATGCTGTCAATCAAATCTTTGGAGTCGAGGAAGGCGATGATAGACTCGGGGACGGAGCCCGCGCAGCTCACATCGAAGGCATAGCTTGGGCGAATGTCTTCGATGGTACGGCGGAGGTTGTAACCGAAGGTTTCGGTTACGTACTGGCGGATGTCTTCCTTGCTGCCGCCTTGGCGGGCCAAGAAGATACTTGCGGCGATGGCTTGGGCTCCCTTCACCCCTTCGGGGTGGCCGTGGGTAGGCATCGCGGAGGCCTGCGCTTCCCGCAGTACAGATGCTAGATCATTGAAGAGCCAACCGACGGGGCTGACGCGCATCGCGGAGCCGTTGGCCCAACTACTGTATTCTTCTTCCAGCTCGTCCCGCATCCATTTTTTGAAGGTGCCGCCGTAGCCTGCATGCGGGTATTCCAAGGCGTAGGCTTTGATGGTTTCGCCGTAGTCCCGTTGGTTAAGGATGGCATCGGCTACGGCTACCGTCAGGACGGTATCGTCGGTGAAGCGGCATTTGGTGGTGAAGAGTTCGAAGTCGTAGTCTTTCGCGCCATTGCGTTCTAAGCGGCTGCCGATGATGTCTCCTAGTATTGCTCCTTTCATGGTAAGTAGTTCCTACACTATTACCTCAATGTACATCAATATCCCCATAGCTAGTAGAGATATCCACTCGGCCAGCGCCTTTACCTTGCTTGCTGCCCGTTAGGCTTTTGGAGTTTCCACTTTTGTCTTCGCTGATGTTAACGTTTTTGCCGCTGAAGTCGATGTCTCCGTAGCGAGTCCGCAACTCAATTTCGTAACCAGCGTCATCGTCGATGTCAAGGTCTACATCGATGTAGTTGACGCGGATGTAAACACGCTCAAAGCCCGTACTGAGGCGGTCAATTTCTAGGTCACCGTAGGAGGCGTCCACTTCGAGTTCTTTGCTTACTTCACTGATTTCGATGTCGGAATAATTGCCGTCTAGGAAAATACGCTCTACTTGGTCTACTACGAGGTCGTTGTAGTTGCCATCAAACCGAATTTCACGTGCCTGCCGAACTTCAATTTCCTCATAGCCAGCTTCTACACGTAGGCGGTCTACGGTACCAATTTCTGTTTCGCTATATCGGCCATCGTAGCGCAAGTCTGCGGCTTTACGGATGCTGTTGTTGCCGCAGTAACGGGAGCGGAAGGAGCTGTTTTCCCCCAATTGATCTACCCTAGCGGAGCCATAGCTTACACTGATTTCGTTGCGGCCAGTTAGGTCACCTGCTACCAGGTCGCCGTAGCCGACGGTTAGGCGGTTGTTCCCCGTCAGGTCGGGCAGCAGCACATCGCAGTACTTGGCATCGGTTTCTAAGTTTGCAGATGCAGGCATCTTGACGGTGTAATGGATCTTGAAGTCGTTGGAGCTCCCAATGCCGTCCCAAGAAGGCCATTCTCCATCTAATAAGGAACGTAGAATGCCTTTACTTTTTTTACTCCCTGAGCCAATGCTGGTGGTAGCCGAAGCAGCATTTGATCCGCCGGAGAAACTGATTTCGATGCGGTTGAACGTACGGTCTGCATCGTCTTGATCTTCAGCAGCGACCTTTACGCGCACATCAATTTTCACCTCGTCGCGGTCCCAAGTTTCTACCCGGATGTCTCCGTAGCGGTTGGTCAGGCGAACATCTCCGCTGCCGTTTACGGAGAAAGTTTCAGTATAGGTTTTTTCGAAATCTTGGTCAAGCTCTGGCGGGTGGCCAGCGGCTCCCAAGGTCACTGGCAGCACAAAAGCTAGCAACAGCAACGGGAAAGTGATGAAATTAAAGTTCATTGTTTGGTTGTTGAGTAGTAGAAAGTGGAGCATCAGTAGAAGGAAGGTGCTCCTGAATACGTAGTAAAATATCAAGCTTGGTGCGGTAGGTTTCGATGAGACGATCAACGAGGGCCGCACGCTGAGAGACGGGTACTTCGAGCAAATTTGCTCGGATTTCTTCGGTTGCCGCATCAATAGCGGCCAAGTCTTCGCGAAGCTGGGGGTCATTATTGACCAAGTCAACTTTCGTGAACTGCGCAGCAATTTCTGCGCGGTAGTAGGTCTCCGTCTCGGCCAGCTCGGGGTTGATCTGGCGAAATTCGGAGGCTATTGCGGCCTCTTCCGCACTGCGGTATCCTTGCTTATTGCCAACGGTAAAGGCGGCAAAGATCAAGAGTAGGAAAGACGCCGCGATACCCAAAACGCGGAGCGTTTTCCGGCGGCCACGAACGGCTTTCAGGCGGGGTGTTCGGGCTTCAGCGGCAGGAACCATCGGGCTCGCGCCTGCTTGGCTCATGGCGGCAAAGACCCGCCCTTCTAGGCGTGGCGGCGGCGTCACATCATCGAAGGCATCGCGGTTATTGACCACGAAGACTTCCAGCGGATCGTTGTCGTCATCACTCGGGCCAATGGCTTCGGAAATGCGGCTCCAGAGGTCCGTTGGTGGCGTTTCGTCATCGAAACTATCTCGGTTGTTGAGGATGAAATCCTCGAGCTTATCGGTAGGCATGGGAGGATTATTTTTGATCGCTTAGTAATGCAGCTAGGCGCTTGCGTGCGCGGGAGTACTGGCTTTTGCTCGTCCCGACGCTGATGCCAAGGATTTGCGAAATTTCTTCATGGTCATATCCCTCAAATAAATAGAGAGACAAAACCACACGGTAGCCTTCGCTGAGTTCGCGGGTGGCGCGTTTGATGCGCTCAACGCTTATTTTTTGGGCGCTAAACGCAGGTGCTGTGGGCGCGTCTTCAACGGCCGCGTCGTGGCGGTTAGTGTCCAAGTCGGTCGTCAACAACCGCCTCTTCTTAAGGTGGTCGATACAACGGTTAACAACGATGCGCTTGATCCAGGCAGAGATGGAAGCCTCGAAGTTGAAGCTGTCAATCTTGCCGAAGATGTCCACAAAGGCAACCTGAAGTACGTCTTCAGCATCGTGGGCGTGGCGCAACATTCGTAAACAAACATTGTACATTGGCTTAGCGTAATGGCCATAGAGTTTCCGCTGAGAAACGCGGTCTTTACGCTGGCAGCCTAAAACGAGTTCGCGGTGTGTATCGCGATAATCGGCGGCGGTTGGCATGGTTGATATGATTGGCTGTGCTCCCACGGGGATCTTGGTTCTTTGCTTGGTTCACGGGTAGAGACGAAAGCAGTAGGCATGGGTTGCACGGTCCAAATTTTAAATGTTAAAAATCGCTACACCCTAGCCCCTAAGGTATCGTTCTCAACACGGTATACCTCAATACGGTCTCCAAGAGCAAAAGCCCTAGGCCGATCAATAAGAACCGACCAAACTGCTCTTCGTACCGCTTAAACACGGTAGTTTCTATCTCCGTCCTCTCTAACTCGTCGATGTAGTCATAGATAGATTCAAGTTCTTCTTGGTCTCGGGCGCGGAAGTAGCGGCCGTTGGTGGTCTCGGCGATGTAGGCAAGGAGCTTGTCGTCCACCGTACCTCGGGTTGGTTTAAAGGTGTAGCGGCCGCCACCGAGTGGGCTGCTAGGCATCAGGGTCTCCTGTCCGCTGCCTACCCCGATGGTGTAAACCCGGATGTCGAACTCCTTGGCCAACTCGGCGGCCAGCTCGGGGCTGTGGTAACCTTGGTTGTTCTCGCCGTCGGTGAGCAAAATGATGATCTTGCTCGCCACGTCGCTGTCTTTGAGGCGGTTCACCGCAGTCGCCAATCCGGTACCGATGGCCGTACCGTCGGTTATTTCGCCCATCTCCAATTCCGCGATGAAGCGGTCAATGATGTCGTGGTCTACCGTCAGAGGAGACTTCGTATAGGCCTCTCCGGCATAAACAACCAAACCGATGCGGTCAAACTCGCGCTGGGCAACAAACTCGCGGGCCACTTGCTTGGCTACTTCCAAGCGGTTGGGCACAAAGTCGGTCGCACCCATACTCGTAGAAAGGTCCATCGTGAGTACAATGTCGATACCTTCAGCAGTGACCGATTCTTCGCTCAAATCCAACCGAGGACGGGCCAAAGCGATGATTAAAGCAGACAACGCCAAGATGCGCAGTAGCGGTAAAAAAGGACGGAGCGTACTCCGCCAACTACCCAACCCCGCGATGGATTTTGTGCTTGGTAGGCGCAGAGAAACCTCTCGGTCGCGCGTCTTACGAAAACGCCAAAACCAGATCAGCGGCGGCACCACCAACAGGGGCAACAACCACGGGAAAACGAACTCGAATTGATTCCACCAGCTTATCATTCTTCTTCGGTTGTCTGTTCTAGGTTCTCGGTTACGGGGTGCTCCTCAAGTTTGTCTGCCAAGCCTTGCCCAACGTCGCTCACCCGTTGAGTGATCGAACCAACAGCATCGTCTGTATTACTTGACTCCTTGACTAGCTGACTAGCTGACTCCTTAGGCGCGGCCGCAGGTGCAATGGGAGTTGAAGGCTTATCGTTTACACCATCAGCTACCTCTTTGGCTGGTATTTGGGCAGATGAACCATCTTCTTCAACACTCGATGGCGGCGTCTCTTCTCCGGTTTCTTTCACAAACGAACGCACCCGCTCAAGCCCTTCAGCGTGCAACTCCTCTGCCGGGCGCGCCTTGGCAAACTTCACCAAATCCGAGATTTGAAGAAGGTTGCTCAACTCTTTCGCCCGCACCTTATCAAAATCATTACGTTGGCTCAGTTGCTTAGTGATTTGGCGCGTGGTCATTTCTAGGGCCTGCACATCAAAGCGGCCTTCGAGGTATTCGCGCAGAATGTGGGTAAGCTCAGAGTAGTAGGCTTTGGTCTGGCTCTGCTGCCACAATTTTTTGCCTTCAAGTTCTTTCAGGGCATCAAGCGCAACAACATAAGCTGGCGGCGGCGGCGGTGGCGGCGGCGCAGCAGCCTTGCGGCGTTGCTGAATAACGTAGAGCAAATACGCCAAGCCCGCCACGATCAACAGCAGGAACAACCACCAAAAATCAAGCAAATTCAAAGGCTCTTCGATGATGGGCTTAATAGGCATGATCTCTTCGTCGTCTCCAACAGGGAGTGCGCTGACGGAGAGGAGAAGGTCGTTGCTGTAAGCCGTGTCTAACCGCCCGTTTGCCGCTTTATACACAAAAGGTAAGGGCGGTACAGCGATGTAGCCCGTATCAAAACTCGTGATGAGGAAGCGTTGTTGCAGCAGCAATTCGGGGGTTTCAGCAACAACATTGAGTTTTTTAGCGTCAATCGTTTCTAGGCCATCAAGCGCATCAATATGGTCTGGTGCCAAACCAGCGACTTCCGTTCCCGGAGGCGCAGAGATGTTTACCTCCATCCATATCTGGTCTCCGATCTCGATGTTCTTACTCGCCAACTCGGCCCGGACAAGGACCTGCTCGTTGGTGCTCTGCTGGGCGGTTAGCCCAGCGGAAAGGAAAATCAGTAGAATTAAATGTATTTGGGGCACTTGGTGGGCTTATTGGCTTAAGATGCAAACTTAATGAAAAATGAGGGAGGGCAGAAAGGAAGACCGGTCAAGTCTGCATAAAGATTATTTGTTTCGTTAAAAAATAAAACATACATTTGCTTTTGAAACAGCGCGCTACACGCAAATTGTAGCTTTTATGTTAGTCAAAACTTTTGCCAGCGCCGTTGAAGGCGTAGATGCACGTTGCATTACCGTTGAGGTGAATGCTGGAGGCCACGTGGGGGAACACAAACCTTGGTACAACGTAGTCGGTTTGCCCGACAGTGCTATCCGTGAAGGCTCCTACCGGATCGAAGCCGCCGTAGTAAACAGCGGTTTCTACAATAAACGAATGAAGATCGTGATCAACCTTGCTCCTGCGGACATCCGCAAGGAAGGGGCCGCCTACGACTTACCCATCGCCTTGGCCTACCTCAACGCTACCGGCCAAATTTCTGCCAACGACCTGAGCGAATACATGATAATGGGCGAACTGTCTTTGAGCGGCGAACTCCGCCCCATCAAAGGCGCCCTACCCATCGCTATCCAAGCCCGCGCCAAAGGTTATAAAGGCTTCATCCTCCCTGCCGAAAACGCCCGCGAGGCCGCCATCGTTAGCGACTTGCCGGTCTACGGCGTGAGTTCGTTGCGCGAAGCCATAGACTTTGTCTCTGGCGTCTTGAAGTTAGATCCCGTATGGGTAGATACCCGCGAAGAATTCTTCAAAGAACGAACAACTTTCGATGTAGACTTCAGCGATGTCCGGGGCCAAGAAAACATCAAGCGAGCTATGACGATTGCCGCCGCAGGCGGCCACAACGTAATCCTGATCGGCCCGCCGGGGGCGGGCAAAACCATGCTCGCCCGCAGGCTCCCAACCATCCTCCCTCCGCTAGACCTCCGCGAAGCCCTTGAAACAACAAAGATCCACTCCGTAGCGGGCATCCTACCAGAGAACACCGCCCTCATCACAACCCGCCCTTTCCGCGCACCTCACCATACTATCTCCGATGTCGCCCTCGTTGGCGGCGGGAGCTACCCCAGCCCCGGAGAGATCAGCCTGAGCCACAACGGGGTGCTCTTCCTCGATGAGCTGCCCGAGTTCAAGCGCAGCGCGCTTGAAGTCATGCGCCAACCGATGGAAGAACGGCGCATCATCATCAGCCGCGCAAAACTTACCGTAGACTTTCCCGCTGGCTTCATGCTCATCGCCAGCATGAACCCCTGCCCTTGCGGCTTCTTCAACCACCCGGAACGCGACTGTACCTGCCCGCCCGGAACGGTGAAACGCTACCTCAGCAAAATTAGCGGGCCCTTGCTAGACCGAATCGACCTCCAAGTAGAGGTAACCCCCGTTCCGTTAGAAAAACTGGCCGGCCGAAACGAAGAAACCGAAACAAGTGCCATCATCGCCGAACGGGTTGTTGCAGCCCGTAAAGTCCAAGCTGAGCGCTACGCAGGCCAAACGGGTATCTACAACAACGCCCAGATGCCCAGCCGTCTGGTTCGGGAATGGTGCGTCATTGATGAAAAAGGGAACGAACTCCTGAAACGCGCCATGGAAAAACTCCAACTAAGCGCCCGCGCTTACGACCGGATATTGAAGGTGTCGCGCACCATCGCAGACCTCGAAGGTGTCGCAAACATCCAGTCTCACCACCTCGCCGAAGCGATCAACTTCCGGAGCCTAGACCGGGAAGGTTGGGGAGAGCAGCGGTAGTAATCAGCCTTGGGTATTCGTATGGTGCTGTACGCTACTCCTCTTCCGTACGCCCAGCTTCCAACCAGAAGTTGTTCACGCCTTCGCCGAGAATGAGCCGAACCTCGCGCGCATTAAGCAGTTCTAGTAAGCCAAGGAAGGTGACAATGGCGTGGATGCGCGTTTTACAGACGCTGAAAATGTCCGTAAAACTGGGCCGAGGCTTACCGAACTGTATCCCCCCAACCATCTCCATAATGCGGCCCTGTTGGTCTTCAACGGTATGGCTAAACTGAGCTATTTCATGGATTACAGGCCGATCATCCCGCTCTTCCATTTTAGTAAGGAGGCGTTCGTAAGCTTTCAGCAATTTGAATAAGGTGACGCTTTCTAGTTCGACATCGACGAGGGCCCGAGTGGCGATTTGGGCAAGCTCAGCGGTTACATTGCCCCGGTAATTGCGCATACCCCGAGCAGACTCCAGTTCACGAAGTTCGGCAAGGACGGATTTGTAGCGTTTATATTCCAGCAGGCGAGAGACCAGTTCTTCGCGGGGGTCAATCTCGTTGCCTTCTTCATCTACCGGCTTGCGGGGGATGAGCATCTTGGCCTTGATGCGGCACAGCGTTGCCGCTACTAAGACGAACTCGCTCGCCAGGTCGATGTCCATCTGTTGCGCTTGGCGCATATAAGCCAAGAAATCGTCGGTGACTTCAGAGATGGGGATGTCGTAAATATCTAGCTCGTCCCGTTCAATGAAGAAGAGGAGGAGATCGAAAGGGCCTTCGAATTGGGGTAGTTTTATGGTGTAACCTGCCATTGGGGCGAAGGTAAGTAGTAGTGTAGTAATGTAGTTGCTGCCATACTAAGACGAATATGCTCGCTCCGCTTGTGCGGGCTTGTTTTTGTGGTTTTTGTTCTTATGTGCTTTATGTGTTAAAGCTGTTGCGTGCGGCAGCGTGTAACTACTTCTTTTGGAATTGATTTAGCCTTTGGTTCACGTTAGTAATGTAGTCGTTGCCGCACGAGTGGAACGAGCATCCATCCAATATTCCAATGTGTGGCAGCAACTACATTACTACCGCACTGCACTACTAGAAAGCCCTCCACAAAGAATGCCCGCCGCCACGGCAGCGTTCAGGCTTTCGGCTTCGCGGCCGGGCGCGCGAGGTATCGTTAACCATCTTTGCACCTGCGTCCGCGCCGCATTACTTACGCCTGGGCCTTCTGCACCAATGACGAGAATACCCGATTTAGGCGGCTCTATTTGGTAGATGTTTTCTCCCGCAAGGTCTGCCCCGAAGACGGGCAGGCTGGGGAAGCGTTCGGTAACTTGACGCAGGTCTCCCTTCCGGAAGTCGATGCGTAAAAAAGAGCCCATTGTAGCCTGGATGCTTTTACTACCATACAAATCTGCTGTTCCTTCACCCGCGATGACGTGTTGAAAGCCGAACCAATCCGCAATCCGCAACAGCGCACCGAGGTTGCTGGGCGACTGTACCCCATCTAAGTAAAGCGACCAGCTTTCTGCCATTTCGGAGGGCAAGTCCACCTCCTGCTCTGGGAGGTCAACTACCGCCAATACCTGGTTGGCGGTCCGGAGTTGAGAAATACGGCCCAACTCTTTGGGCGTAACGACCGTTAGAGGAACAGACGGAATTTCAGACTGACCCACTACCCATTCTTCTAGGGCGTAGACGTGATCAACCTCGTAGCGCGTTTGAGAAAGTAACTCCCCAACAATTCTGCCGCCCTCTGCGGTGAATTTGTGGTAATTTTGCCGAAACTTCCGCTGACGAAGGCTGCTTATGAATTTTATGGTACCGGAACTTAAGGGCATACTAGCGCGGGTTTTTTGCCCGGAGGGTCTGGTCTTATTGATGACCATCGCCTTCCTGACGTCCTGCAATACTACCAAATATCTTTCGGACAACGAGGAACTACTCGTGAAGAACACCGTCCGCATCGTAGACCCCAAGCTGATCGAAAACCGAGGAGACGTGGCTTACCAGCTCTCTACCCTCTCTCGTCAGCAGCCGAATGATAATTTCCTGTTCCTCTTCCCCCGAGAATCGTTCTTCCTCAAAAACAGCAAACCGAAAGACACTACCCGTATTGACCGCTTCCTGCGCAACACCCTCGGGCAGCCGCCAAGCGTTTACAACGACAGCCTCAGCCGGCTCTCCGCCGAAGACATGGCCGCCTACCTACATCGGCTCGGTTACTTCAATGCTTCCGTATACCACGAAGCAGACCGCAACCGCCGCCGGAAGGTGAAATTGATCTACCACGTGGAAGCAGGCCCTCGGTTTCTCATCGATTCCGTCCGTTTTTCCAGCCCAGAGCCGCTGCTTGACAGCCTATTACAAATCACGATGGCAGACAGTGAACTGCAACCCGGCACATCGTTGGACCTCAACAAATTCGACCGCGAAAAATCTCGTATCAGTCGTTTCTTGCGCAACCAAGGCTTCGCTTATTTCAGCGAATCTTATTTTGATGAGCTGGAAATCGACACCTTCCGCCGCAGCGGTTACGCCGATGTTTACCTCAATTTATTGCCTCCACAACGAGAGAATACCTACCAGCAGTTTCGCGTTGGGCAGGTGACGGTCTACACCGATTTTAGCCCCATTACTCCGGGAGGGGCCTACCTGTTGGATACGACAATAAACAACGTTCGCTTCCTTTCCAACGAAACCCGCTTCCGTGTACGGCCCGAGCTGCTCCGCAAGAGTATTTTCATAAAACAGGGCGAATACCACAATCGGGACGACTTAGAAAAGACCAACCTCTCCCTCAATGGCCTTGGGATTTACCGCTTCGTGCGGCTCAACCAGCAGATCGACAGCCTAGAGCCGGAGGTGATTAACTACCAACTCCAACTCACCCCCAACAACAAGATGTCTTTGGGGGCAGATCTAGACTTCAACTACACCAACCGGAATGGCGGCATCGGTGCGGCCAATCTACTCGGTCTTAGCCTCTCGCCGAGTTTTAGAAACCGAAATGTATTTGGTGGTGCGGAGTTGTTAATTACCAGCCTTCGGGCAGGTACAGAAGTAAACCCCGTCCCAGACAATAACGCGCCCTTTTTTAACACCATTGATCTTTCGGCGAATGTGAGCCTTTCCCTGCCCCGCTTCCGAGATTTCGGGATATATAATATCTTAAATAAAGTACCTTCTCCCTTCGGAAAGCGCATCGTTTCGGACAACTTTCAGGACCTGCTGCACGAGCGCGCCAACACCCGTTACAGTATCGGGTATGAGTACCTGTTGATTCAGGATTTCTATGCCTACACCCTCTTCAATGCGCGGCTTGGTTATGATTTCAACCGCTCAGAAACAACGAACTACCGGATCAACCATTTCGCCATAGACGTGCTAGATCCAGTTATTTTTCCTGCTTTCGACACCATTTTGATGAACAGTGAGTACCTCGCCAACAGTATCGGGGAGCAGTACTTTTTCTCCTTACTGTTCCGTAACCTAGAGTACACCCGCACCGGACGAACGGATGTACGAGGCCGTTCACTTTCTTTCCTGGGAGATTTTGAAATTGCCGGTGCTGAGCTTAGCCTAATCAACGACGCATACAATGCCTTAAGCGAAGTAGATGAAACCTTTAAACCAAAGAATGATGCCACATTCGCTAAGTATGCGCGGCTTACGGCAGATGTCCGGTATTTGAAAAAATATACACCCCTGACATCCTTTGCTGCACGGTTTTTGGTGGCGGCTGGTCGGCCGTTTGGTGGTTCCGAGGCTTTGCCTTACGTGAAGCAGTTTTTCTCTGGCGGGGCCAATTCTATGCGGGCATGGCAGCCCCGGGCGCTAGGCCCGGGCGGCTACGTGGATACGCTGAGCTTGAATACCGACAATAACCTGCGGCTCTTCCAAACAGGAGACTTCCGAATGGAACTCAATCTAGAATACCGCTTCCCCATCGCGGGCTTTTTTAAGGGCGCCCTCTTTGCCGATATTGGCAACATCTGGACGCTTGATTCATTGGCAGACCGCCCGGGGTCACAGTTTTTATTGTCTAAACGGGCTTCGCCAGATGGCTCCTTCGTACATCAACCCTTTTACCGCCAGCTTGCCGTTGGTGGCGGAGCTGGCTTGAGGGTAGACCTCAGCTATTTCCTCTTCCGGCTCGATGTGGCAATGCCGTTTCGTTACAACTATCCGCAAGAAGGGGATGGCACTCCGCTTGTACGAGACGGGAGTTCGTTTCCGGAAAGCGCCTATTGGCGCAACTTTGATGGTTTTGGCTTTAGGGACCTCACTTTTCAGTTGGGGCTTGGGTATCCGTTTTGATGGGTTTTGGGCGCGGCCGCAGGTGCAATGATGGTTGGTTGCCCGGTCTTCAGACCGTGAGGGTTGGTCGGCCTTTAGGTCGACATCGTGACTGCGAAGCAGTTGCCTTCAGGTAGGCCCACTCATCATCTTATCAGCCTGAAGGCTGATGAACCGGAACGGCCTGAAGGCCGGCCAGCCAACTATCCCTCAAAATGGTTCCAGCCCTGCGCCGTAATCTCATGGATGTTACCACCGGTAGTGTGGAGCTTAACGCCGTCTTCGGCCGCAACAATCTCGCCGGAGATGTAGAGATCAGGTAGGAAGCGAATCTTCTCAACGTCTTCGGGGGAGATGGTGAAGAGGAGTTCGTAGTCTTCTCCGCCGGAGAGGGCGCAGGTGATGGGGTCCATACCGAAGTCGATGGCTTGTACCTGAGCTTCCTGCTTGATGGGGACGTTGCCCTCCTCGATGATGGCCCCAACGCCGCTGGCTTTACAGATGTGGATGATCTCACTGGCCAGACCGTCGGAGATGTCGATCATTGAGGTTGGAACGATGTTGTTTTTGGCGAAGAGGTCCACCATGTCCGTCCGGGCTTCGGGGCGGAGGATGGCGGCGTAAAGGTCTTTGTGTTCGGGCTTCATCTCGGGCTGCATTTCGGGGTTGGCGAGGTAGACCTGCTTTTCCCGCTCCAGAAGCTGTAGGCCGAGGTACGCGCTGCCGAGGTGGCCGGTGATGCAAACGAGGTCGCCTACCTTGGCGCCGCTCCGTCGGGTAATGCGCCCCTTCGGCGCGCGGCCAATGGCGGTAACCGAAATGTAGAGGCCTTTATTAGAGCTCGTCGTGTCTCCCCCAACCAAGTCAACGCCGTAGGTTTCGCAGGCGGCGTATATGCCGGCGTAGAACTCGTCTAGTGCTTCCACGCTGAAGCGGTTACTGATGGCGATGCTGACGGTGATCTGCTGCGGGCGGGCGTTCATGGCGCAGATGTCTGACACGTTTACGGCCACGGCTTTGTAACCGAGGTGTTTTAGGGGCGTGTAGGCAAAATCAAAATGGATGCCCTCTACGAGCATGTCGGTACTCACCACGAGTTGTTCGTCGCCACCGGTTTCAATGATGGCCGCGTCGTCTCCGACGCCGAGTACGGTAGTAGGCTGCCTCGTCTTGAAGGTACGGGTGAGGTGCTCGATTAGGCCAAATTCGCCTAAGGTGTTTACGTCTGTTCTGGTGGACATGGTTGTTTTTTAAACTTTCGCCCGCCTCGGCTGGCTAGTTGGAAACCCGTTTGTTGGCCGGAGGTTTTACTCTTCCTGTTCTTCTACCTTACTGATGTACTCCACCACAATAGCGGGCACGAGATTTCCGGTGAGGCTGTGCCCTCGGCCTTTAGTTGTAACAATTTCTGCTCCACGCCAATTGGCGTGCATCTTCTGGGCACCGCTGATGGGGGCAACATCGTCTTCTTCGTCGTGAACGATGAGGCCGCCAACATCGAGGTTTTTTACAAACTCGGTGAAGTTGATGTCGTCGAAACGATGGTCGAGGTGGCGGTAGAACTGGTGCTCGATGCCGTATTTTACGCGATCGTTGGCGCCTACCATTTCGCAGAACTTATCGATGAAGTTTTCCAGCAGACCGGGTACTGCCATGCTGATGATTCGTTTGGGGCGAGGTTTGTATTCTTCTTGGCAGCAGTAATAGATGGCGGCCATCCCTCCGCCGGAGTGACCGATCCAGTAGTCTGGGGCAAAGCCGAGGGTTTTGAAATAGGCATCAATTACTTGGCAGTACATGAAGACGTTGAACGTTTTGCCTTCGCTACGGCCGTGGGCTGGCGCGTCGATGGCGTAGATGTCGTAACCAGCCTTGCGCATGGGTTCGTACAACTCGAACCAACGAGCCGAAGAGCTCTCCCACCCGTGGAGTAGGAATACCGAAGGGCCTTCCCCCGGCCAGTGGTAGCAATGGATGTTTTGCTCGCCGAAGGCGAAGTCTGACTGGTTGGCTTCCGTCAAAAACTCATCCGTTCCGGGGTCATCGGCCAATCGGCGCGGATTGGTGAGGAAGTAGTAAGCCATCTTACCCGCACCACGGCGGTAGACCCTAGCCGTGCCGTTGAGTAGGCGGCGCAGACCGCCGAGCATCAATTTCTCCTTGTTTACCGCCATAGGTGGTCCTATTATAAATAAGAGTACAAACTTACGCCGAATGGCGGAACTTCCCGCTAGAATGAGGGGTTAAGTGCATACCCAACACTACAGAATGAAGGCACAAATACAATCTTTACCCCTCAAAATTATCGATTTGTACCGGAAATCCTTTTCGGGTTTACCGCGCAAAGTCTGGATGTTGGCGCTCGTTCTGCTCGTCAATCGTAGCGGAGCTATGGTAGTGGCCTTCCTTTCGGTTTACCTGATCGATAAGCAAGGTTTTGAACCCATTAAGGCGAGCTACGTGATGGCGGCCTTCGGCTTAGGCGGTGTATTGGGCAACTATATAGGCGGTTTGCTCAACGACCGGTTTGGCTCTTGGCACATCCAATTGTATAGCATGATTGGGGCAGGGTTGCTGAACATCTTACTGGGGCAAGCGACGGAGTTTTGGGCCTTGTGTTTGCTGGCCTTTAGTATTTCGTTGTGGGCAGATGCCTTTCGGCCAGCCAACCGGGCTGCGATTGCGATCTACGCTCCGCCGGAAAAACTGACGCAAGCCTACGGCTTGCAACGTATGGCGGTGAACCTTGGTTTCAGCATCGGCCCAGCACTGGGCGGCTACTTGATCTACAACTACGGCTTCGAGCTGATGTTTTGGGGAGATGGGCTCACCTTCCTACTCGCAGCATTGGTGTTTTACTTCGGCCTCCCGGCAGATGAAACGGCGAAGCCACTCGTTGCTCGCCCTGATCCGAAGTTGAAGGATGTACTTGATGCTCCTTTAGCGCGCCCTGTACCTGCGACCGCGCCTGCTCATAAACGGCTTTGGTTAATGGCCTTTGTGGTTGCGAACATGAGCATCATGGTGTGTTTCTTCCAGCTCTTCTCCACTTTTCCGGTCTACCTGAAGGAATCTGGACTAGACGAACGGGACATCGGTTGGTTGTTTACCCTGAGCGGCATTGTGATTGTGGCCTTCGAGATGCCAACGCTTTATCTGATAGAGCGGCGTTTGAAACCCATTCCTGTAATGTTGACGGGCTCGGGCCTGATCATTTTGTCTTATTTCGTTTTACCAGCCGTTGTTACGCTCGGCTTTCTGGCGGTTCTGGGTATGGTAATGGTCTTGACGGTTGGAGAGATCTTGTATATGCCCTTCACGAATACCTACGTTTCAACGCATTCGCCGCCTGCCAGACGGGGAGAATACCTAGGGGTGCTTTCGGCTAGTTATTCGGCAGCTTTTGTGCTTACGCCGCTAATTGGGTTCCGCGTGGCAGAGTGGTATGGCTATGGAGCAGCGACCCTTACTTGTTGTGCTTTTGCGGGTGTTGGTTGGTTGGTGCTCTCACGGGTAAACCTGATACGAAAAGCAGAAAGCACCAAGACAAAAATTTTGGCCAACCAGCCAGCGGTTTAAATTTTATAAATTTTAGCATTCTCTATTGTGAAATATGGTAAGCCATCGTACATTTGCACCCGCAACGAAAAGATGCCTCAGTAGCTCAGTTGGTTAGAGCGGCGGACTGTTAATCCGTAGGTCAAAGGTTCGAGCCCTTTCTGAGGCGCATTTAAAAGTCGAGTACGAGTCATCGTGCTCGGCTTTTTTCATTGGTGCAGGTTGCAGGTTACAAGTTGCAAGTTGCAGGTTGATCGTCACATATGCTAGGCGGCAACCTGCAACCTGCGACCTGAAACTTGGAACTTGCAACCTGCAACCTGCAAAAAACATGTCTCTCCTAGCCATCGGAACCATCGCCTACGACGACGTTTACACGCCCTTCGGCGAAGTAAAAATGATTGAAGCAGGCAGCTGCACTTACATCGCAATGGCCGCTACGCAGTTGGTGAAGCCCGTGCAACTTGTCTCCGTTATCGGCGGCGATTACAACCAAGATTTCTTGGCCGACCTGAAGCGCCGTGGCGCAGACCTAGAAGGCGTAGAAGTAGTGCCCGACGGCAAATCCTTCTATTGGGCGGGCCGCTACCACGACGATATGATGGGCCGCGATACGCTAGACACCCAGCTCAATGTTTTGGCCGATTTCGACCCCAAAGTACCGGCCAGCTACCGCAACACAGACTATGTGATGCTCGGCAACCTCAGCCCACAGGTACAAGCTACGGTCATCGACCAAATGGAGAGCAAACCCAAGCTCATCGCCCTCGATACGATGAACTTCTGGATGGACATTGCGATGGAGCCGCTCAAAGAAGTCCTCAAGCGCATCGACGTCCTCGTCATCAACGACGAAGAAGCCCGCCAGTTGTCTGGCGAATTGAGCCTCCTGAAAGCCGCCGCCAAGATTGTAGCAATGGGCCCGCGCATCCTCATCATCAAAAAAGGCGAGCACGGCGCGTTGCTGTTCGATGGCGACAAGCTGTTCAGTGCTCCCGCTCTACTGCTGCCGACTGTGGTAGACCCAACGGGCGCAGGCGATACATTTGCGGGCGGTTTCATGGGCTACTTGGCCGCTACGGATGATACTAGCTTTGCGAACCTCAAGCGCGCCATCATTTACGGATCGGCTATGGCAAGCTTCGTGGTAGAAGACTTTGGCACCCGCCGGATGCAGGGCCTTACGAAGGAAATGATCGATGGGCGTATTCAGCAGTTTGTTGAACTGATTAACGTAGAATTCTAGGAGTAGGGTGTGTAATCTGTAATGAATTGTCTTCGCGCGCAAACCCCCTCCCCACCGCCGTAGGCAGCAGCGCAGCTAAACCCCTCCCCACGGGGGAGGGGCTTATAAAAACGCTGCGCGTTTTGATGATAGTCGGCGGACTAATTTATAGGCAGACTACACACCCTAGTTCTAGGAGGAGGTGCTCTTGTTGGAATCAACTTATCTTTGCTGTTATGCCAAAACAATCTACCCGCCATTCCTACAAAAGCCGCCGCGAGCGCAATGAAATTGCTGGGCGGCGCTTTAAGCAAATTTTGTTTTTTGCCGTGCTCATTGGTGTTCTGCTGTTGCTGCGCAACTGGCGGGAGTACTATAATTACTTTAGTACCTATTTAAACGGGCTGTAGTCTTGGCCGTTTATCTCCCCACGTACCAAGCAAAAGTCCGGCATTCTTCTACGGCCAGTTGGTAAAACTCGGTATCGTAGTAAACGTCTTTTAGTAACCGGAAGTAAGTGAACGGCCGTTGGCCTGGGCTGCCCGCTGCGTAGTGCATATTGCGCTGGCATTTGGCGGCGAAGAAGGCCGCTTCGGCAGCTGCTTCACGGCTAGGCGCGCGCGCTAGCGCGCGCTCAAAGTAGTAGGCTGCGCGGTCCATGCTCATGTTTTCTCGGTTGCCGAGTGGGGCGTCGACGTGGGGGAAGACCCAATTTCGCGTTCGTCGCTGCGCTGCGCGGGCTCCGCTGCTTCCGGAGCGGAAGTGGTCGGCCATTCTCCAGTTGTAGCCGTAGTAACTCATGTTGTAATGGGCGAGACCGACGTTGAAGAAGTTGCGGGCTGCTAAGGTATCGTTGGTAGTGCGGCGGGCTTGGTCTTCGAGGCCGAGGAGGCGTTCGAGGAGGTCTACTTTGTTGTAGCGCGTTAGGGCGGCAGACGGTCGGTACTGTACCCTGTCGTTGAGTTGTTTTCCGAAGGGGGCGTATACTCCGTAAGCATCTCGCCGCGCAGCGGGGATGCGCTGGAAGACTTCGAGGGCGGTTTCCCACTGCCCTTTCTGGAGGTAGAAGGTGCCCCGGAGGTCGTTGATGTCGTCTATAGGTTCTGGCCCAACCCGGTCTGCGAGTAGGGCTTTATCGAAGCGGTTGCCGAGCAAGCTGTCTGTCATCATTTCCAGCTCCTTCGTCATGTTGATGGTAGGGTTTTTCTGGATGGCGTCGAAGCCATATTGTAGGAGGGCGGCTTTTCCTTCGCGGCCATTGGCGCGGTATACGGCCTCTAGTTTGTCGTTTACGAGTGAGCGCAGGTCGGGGTATTGTTCGCGGAGTTCTAGGTCTGCGAGGAGATCGAAGTAGTAGAGTTCGACCGAGTCGTTGATGCGGTTTAGGGCAAGTACGTTGGTTACTTCTCGGAGTATTTCGAGCTGGTCGGCTAGGGTGTCTTCGGGGCGTTCTCGGGCTAGGCGGGCGAAAGACTCACGGGCGTAGAAGTAATCTCCGGCTAGCATTTCTAGGGTAGCTTCGGCGAGTATCCAGAGTTTGGGGTTTGCGGATTTTTTCTCTACCACAACCTTGTTCACGAAAGCTTGCAGCCTAACCAGCCGATCGGTAGCGTTGCTACGGGGGCGTTTGTTGAAGCGTTTGTTTTGCGGAGCAAAGGGGTTGAAATCTTCGCCTAGGAGGTCTTTTTCCAGCTCTAAGAGCTCCCGCATCACGAGTGGTTCGAGGGTGGTGTTTGCGGGTTCGAGGTCGTATATTTTCTGGAGTTCTTCCAGCACTACGGCGCGGCGGTTTTGGGCGCGCATTACGTGCAGCATGGCGCGTTCGTGGTCGTTGGCGCAGAGGTTGCTGGCGGCTTGCCATTGCTCATCTGTCCGGACCTTGAAACTAGCGTACGCGCTTTCTCTTTTACTTGGGCAGCGTTCAAAAATGCGGCTAAAGATGTAGGCACTGGTGGCGTAGTCTCCTTTGGCTTGTAGCGCTCCGGCGCGGTGGCCTTCGATCCAGTCGTAGATTAGGCTGGGGTTGGCCTCTACCTTCGGCATCAGGTAATCGTAGAGCTTTAGTACGTAGTCGTATTCCTTGAGGTAGTGTGCCATCCGCAATAGCTGGTAGGCGTAACGCAGCCGGATGTAGTGGCTCTTGGTGGTTTTGAAGATGTCTAGCCCTTCATCAATCAGGCGCTCCATCGCTACGCGGTCGGTTCGCGGTAGGTTGAAGCCGTTTCCTCGGCTGATCACGTAAGGCTCTGCCCGCTTAGCGAAGATGAGGTAGGTGACGACCTCGGTACACTTATAGTCTACCAGATGCTTTGCGAAGGTGTTCTTCCGGAGGTTCACTTTTAGGCCGGAGGAGGAAGCATCATCACGGTTTAGCAAATACAAGATCTCGCGCAGTTGCGTGATGGTATTTCCGTAGATGAGTTTTTCTAGGTCGGCTATTTCTACCTGCTCGCAGTAGCGTTCATACCACTCGTTGAGGTTGTCGAGTTTGCGCGCGTCGCGCTCTATTTTTTCGGGGTCTCCGTAGCGGTCCGTGAAGGCCCGGTAAAACGGGCCGAGGCGACTTTCGTAGTCTAATACGTCGGGGTTCAGAAACCGGTACCCCCTAAACGCGGGGGTGCAGTTGGCTTTTACCAAGGCGGGGAGCATCAAGACGATTAGCAGTGATAGTAGTCTGGGCATTGGAGGTAGAGCTTATCACAAAAGTACGAGGTTAAAAGATACAAGCGAGCAGAGCCGTATACCCTCTCTCCCCCGAAGAGCCAGCCAACGGGGGGAGGTACCACGTCTGTAATGCTAGTACGCCTTAGCAAAAATCACCCGCTGCTTACTCGGCTTACCGGTCAGGATGCACTTGCCGTCTTCTTCCTTGGCGTCGTTGGGGATGCACCGGATGGTGGCCTTGGTCATCTCCTTGATCTTGAGTTCGGTCTCCGTCGTGCCGTCCCAGTGGGCGTAGATGAAGCCGGGGATGTCGCGGTCCAGAATGGCCTGCATCTCCTCCATCGTGTCGGCGGTGTGGGAGTGCTCTTCGCGGAAGTCTATCGCACGTTGGAGCATACCGTTCTGGATGTCTTCCAGCAGCTGCGCTACGTGGTCAACGATGCCTTCGAGCGGTTGGCTGGCTTTTTCTTTTGTGTCGCGGCGAGCTACTTCGATGGTGCCGTTTTCGAGGTCGCGCTTGCCGAGGCCGAGGCGGACGGGGATGCCCTTTAGTTCGCTTTCGGCGAACTTGAAGCCGGGGCGTTTCTTTTTATCGTTGTCGTACTGCACCCGGATACCTCGGGCCTTCAGCTCGGTCATCAGTTCGGCTGCTTTCTCGTTGAGGGCTTCGTTGGGCTTCGGGATGGGTACGATGACTACCTGAATTGGTGCGAGCTTGGGTGGTAGCACCAAGCCTTCGTCGTCGGAGTGGGTCATGATGAGGCCACCGATGAGGCGGGTAGAAACGCCCCAACTGGTCGCCCAGACGAATTCTTCTTTGTTGTTTTCGTTCTGGAACTTCACATCGAAGGCCTTGGCGAAGTTTTGGCCGAGGTTGTGGCTGGTACCTGCTTGTAGGGCTTTGCCGTCTTTCATTAGGGCCTCAATGGTGTAGGTGTTTACCGCACCGGCGAAGCGTTCGTTCTCAGTCTTCACGCCACGGATGACGGGCATGGCCATGTATTGCTCGGCGAAGGTGGCGTAGACTTCCTGCATCTGTAGGGTTTCCTCTTGGGCTTCATCGGCGGTGGCGTGGGCGGTGTGGCCTTCTTGCCAGAGGAACTCGGCGGTGCGGAGGAAGAGGCGGGTACGCATTTCCCAACGGACAACGTTGGCCCACTGGTTGACGAGCAGGGGCAGATCGCGGTAGCTCGTGATCCAGTCTCGGTAAGTATTCCAGATGATGGTTTCGGAAGTTGGGCGAACGATGAGTTCTTCTTCCAGTTTAGCGGAGGGGTCTACCACTACGCCGCCGCCGTTGGGGTCGTTCATGAGGCGGTGATGGGTAACGACGGCACATTCTTTAGCAAATCCCTCTACGTGCTCGGCCTCACGGCTGAGGAACGACTTAGGTATAAAAAGCGGAAAGTAAGCGTTCTGATGACCGGTTTCCTTAAACATATCGTCTAGCTGCCGTTGCATCCGTTCCCAGATGCCGAAGCCGTAGGGCTTGATGACCATACAGCCGCGTACGGCGGAGTTGCTAGCTAGGTTTGCGTTCTTCACAATGTCCAGGTACCACTGGCTATAATCTTCTTCTCTGGGGGTTACCGCACTTGCCATATTTAAACTATATCTTGGGGTTCAACGTTTTGTGTGGGCGAGGCCGCAGGTGCCATGTTTTGGTTTCGAGGAGCGATGATTGTTACCAAACCTTGCTCTTCACGTCCTAACTCTGAACCTGCGTTCGCGCCAAATAAAGCCGTCTGGTTGCCGTAAAAGTTGCTTTTTCGGTCGTCAGGAAGCGATTTAACGCTTATTTTATCGGCTTTAAGCCTACCTTAACCAAACGGAAGGCACAAAAGTACTACTTTCGACATTGTAAAAAGTGGCAGACTCACGGATTACATCAAACTATATCATTATGCGTAAGCTATCAATCTTCACCTCCGCACTGGCCACCCTGGCCCTGCTCTTCATCGCCGCTCCTGCTTCGGCACAGTATGACGATGTCTATTACAACCCGGACGACTTCGCTACCACGAGCTACTCCGATGATTACACAACCCCTGCCGACAGCTACGACGCCGCCGAAGCCTACACCGACGAGTACGACGACGAAGGCTACGACTACGACAACAATAAGGCTTACGACTACCAGTACACGAGCCGTATCCGTCGTTTCCGACGTCCTTACACTGGCTTCGGTTACTACGACCCCATCTACGCCAATGCTGGTTACTACAACCCTGCTTTCCTTGGCGCTTCCAACACGGTATTGATTTACAATACGGGTAGCTACTACCGCCCAATCCGTACAGCTTTTGGTACTCGTTTGGTAAACGTTGGTTTTGGCAGTCCTTTCGGTGTTAACCGCTTCAACCGTTTTGGTAACAGTTGGAACAACCGCAGCTTCGGCAACAGTTGGAACAACGGTGGCTTCGGCGGTGGCTTCAACAACGGTGGTTTTGCCCGTGGCTTTAGTGGCGGCAACGCTTACTACTGCCCTCCAACCTTTGGTGGTGGTGTAAACTACAACGTTACGAACAACGTAGCAGTCGTCAGTAACCGTGCCCGTACTACCGCTCCGCGTGGTACTACCACTTCCATCGCGAACCGCATCCAGTCTAACCGCGCAGCTACTTCTTCGCGCCCACAGTCGGCTACTAGCCGTACTACTACCCGAGGAACCAGTGCTGCTGCTCGTAGCAGTGCTAGCCGCTCCACAGGCCGTAGTACTACTTCTTCACGGATAGACCGTAGCCGTACAACGGTACGCCCGTCTTCTTCTAGCAGCACTCGTACTCGCTCGGCTTCGCCGAGCCGCACTACGCGCTCAGCAACTCCTAGCCGCAGCACGCGCTCTACGCGCAGCTACACGCCAAGCCGCTCTAGCTCATCGCGCTCTGCTTCGCCTAGCCGCAGCACGCGCTCTACACGCAGCTACACGCCAAGCCGCTCCTCTAGCTCATCGCGTTCTTCGCGTTCTGCTTCGCCTAGTCGCTCTAGTAGCAGCCGCTCTAGCAGCAGCCGTTCTTCTAGCAGCCGTGGAGGAAAGTAAGGTTTGATAAGATCCAGCCCTCTGGGCTGTGTTGAAAGCTAATTGTAAGGGGTAAGAGCATTGATTTGCTTTTGCCCCTTTTTTATTTCCCATCCCTGCCGACGGAGTGAAATAAGTTTTCTACGATTGGTGTGATTTCTGGTACTAATTCGTGCTGTATCGCTTTCTGGGCGCTTGCGCGGGATGCAGAGAATGATTCCTTCGGAGGAGCAAGGTTTGGCCGGCTCGGTCTTCTCATCTGACCTTATGCTGCGAGCATCCACCCGGCCATCATATTTACGAGGAGCACCGCTTCGGTTTTCCTTCGGCCCGTGTACAAATAACGTAAATAAGCATCGGTCCGTACACTGCTAACCAACTGGAACGGGCGCAGTTTATTCCTGTCCCAGCCTAAAGAATTTATTTTGCAAGGTTTTTCAGCATGATATTCCAGCGTTTGGATAGTACCGCGCCGCGCAAACAGTAAAGTTTTTCAACGGTATTAACGTCCCAAAATGTGGAGGT
>CALEDI010000036.1 GCA_937949535.1 uncultured Lewinella sp.
AAACCCATGCCCTTTCAGGTAGTCTCCGACGGTACCCACCGATTGCTCGGCAAACCTGGTTTCAAAATCTATTATGCTTTTCATGAATTCATCCGCAAGCCCTGCTGGTGCTCCGGGCAGTATACCCATATTCTCTCTGATTTCCGCTTCGCGGCTGGCGATGCGTAGTTGTTCGTTTAGGTTTTTCTCTTCTTGGGGGGTTAGGTCTTCGGGTTTATGCATCTGCTGTGAGGGGTTTGTTCAGTAAAAATAAAGAAAAACATTTTATTTGTAAACTTTTTGTGTCTACAAGTGTAGTTACTTCATTTTCTCACCACCTCTATTCTAATATGAAAACCCGTAAACGCCTACGCCTTGATGGTTATGATTATCGCCGTGCTAATGCTTTCTTCATCACCATTTGCTGCCACCAACGGCGACACCTTTTTGGACACATCACCAACGGGGAAATGCACCTGAACGCTTACGGCACCTTTGCCCACAACCAATGGCTCGCCCTCATGGATGCTTATCCCCATATCGACTTGGGCGAATTCGTGGTTATGCCCAACCACACCTATCAACACTTGCATCCTATTGCCGCTACTTTTTGTTAACACAAAACAATGATTGTCAACACTTTGCAACTTAATTCCTCGTCCATCTATAAAAATAAGTCTTGAAAATCGAGTTTTACGATCACTTTTCTGTTGGTAGAAAATAGGTGATGTATCGTTTTACCCCCTTCTTTACACCTATTAGTTTGTTCTAATACAACTTAGTTTCTCACATTCTTTAAATCACATGTGGATAAGCCTTCCTAAAACTATTTTGTGTGTAAAAATGAGGCTTACTTGTTTGAAATGATCACTTACTTCTTAAGAAACTGCTGGTTTTTGCCCGTCTTTTTCTTTCCATCTCTGGTCGCCTCCCCTTTACCTTTTTTCACTAACGCTTGACTTCGTTTTACGCCCAAAGCTTTTGAGGCTGTATCTTTTCTAACGCTATTGCCGGGAGACAACTTAGTTGCAGAACGCACCTCAATATCACTTCCAGCCTCTTTTTCAGACACGGCAAAGCTCTCCGCTAATTCTATCAACACCTGATAGCGATCATCCACAGTTTCTTTCTCGGATACGCTGATTACGGCTTTATGTCGCAATGGGGTCTGCAAAATATCGCCCTCGAGAACGGCCTCCAACTTCGAGATTGTCCCGACAGTAAAATTGTGCCCAGGAGCTAACCATTTGCTTATTTCGGACGCCGACTTCCCCAGCTCCTTAGCTAGTTGCTTCTGAGTCCATCCCTTGCGTTTTAGCAAAAGGTGGATCTGATCCGTTATGTCAAACCCTTTAGACACTTTCCGGCTGGTATCTTCCGGAATATTAGCCGTGATTTTATCCCAAAGGTTCGTAGACATGGTTGGTTATTTAGAGGGAGAAGTAAAAGTCTTCAAGTGCTGCTTCTATCATTTCCCTGTTAAGTGGTTTTGGCTCTTCACGAAGCCTTTCTTTAATTTTCTTTGCAACTTGGTTGGCGAGTCGAAAGTGAGTTGACACGTTTGGGAAATCCTGTACGCGCTGTGTGGTTTTAATGCCCCCGTTACACAGCACCAATACCTCATCGGAAACGATGGTGCAGTAAAGTCTCAAAGGCACATCGGGATGCGGTTTGAAACTTCTAGTGACGATTTCTCCACGCTTGGCGGGAAGTGCTTGGGCGTCATTTTCGAATCGCAGCACGGTTCTGGATAACCCTCGGATCGAAATCTGTCGAATCTGCTCCCGAATTTCATCGAAATCAGACTTGTGCTCAACGGAATCAATGAAGCGGTCAAAGAACTTCTCCGTCTCCGGAATAGCTTCCTGATCATCCTCCGTTTCCAGCGCTACAGTATAAATTGTTACGGCCGAAGCTTTCTTCAGCAGCTTGATTGTTGCAAATATATTCACTTATAAGTTAATTTACAAACGCAGATTATAAGTTAAAAGTTGTTTAGGTGAAGGATATTCATGACCGCACCCCGCCCGAGACTAATCGAACGGGGTGCGTTTCATGTTTGCCCGCCCGGCCCAAAGCCGGCGGCATATTTAAGCACTACAAGAAATACAATCCGGATCATCCAGACTACAGCTCTTACCAACCTTCTCCACATCAGCAGCAGAGAGCTCCTCAAAGCCAGCGGCAGCTGGTGAAGCCTTAGCCTCCGCCTTCACGGCGGGGATCTCAGCGGTAGCGACGGCCGTTGCTCCCCCTTTGGGGGCTGGGGGGCTAATGGGGGCTGGGGGGCTAACCTTCTTTGCACCCGCGTCCGCGCCACTCTTAAGCACTTTCGCCTTCACTTCACCCGTCCCTTGCTCGCCTGCCTTTTGCAGCGCGTTCTTGTCTACGGTAAACTGGATGGCATCGCGCGCGGCCTTCGTGCGGAGGTAGTACATGCCCGTTTTGAGGCCCTTGCTCCAAGCGTAGAAGTGCATGCTGGAGAGCTTACCGAAGTTGACGTTCTCCACGAAGAGGTTCATGCTCTGGCTCTGGCAGATGAACGCGCCCCGATCGGCAGCCATATCGATGACGACCTTCTGGCTGATCTCCCAAACCGTTTTGTAGAGGTCGCGGAGGTGCTGCGGTACGTCGTCGAAAGTGGCGATGGAGCCGTTGCTGGCCATTAGGCGGTTGCGCATCTGGTTGTCCCACAAGCCGAGGCCGATGAGGTCGTGCAGGAGGTGCTTATTGACGACGACGAACTCACCGGAGAGCGTACGGCGGGTGTACATATTAGAGCTGTACGCCTCGAAACACTCGTTGTTGCCGAGGATCTGGCTGGTCGATGCCGTCGGCATCGGAGCGATGAGCAACGAGTTGCGCATGCCGTATTTGGCGAGGTCTTTTTTCAGACCGGCCCAGTCCCAACGATCGGAAGGTGTAACGCCCCACATATCGTACTGGAGTTCGCCTTTGCTGGCGGGGCTACCGGGGTAGCTTTCGTAGTGGCCGTGCTCCTTCGCTAGGGCAATGGATTCGGTACAGGCCGCGAAGTACATCGCCTCGAAGATGTCTTTGTTCATCTGCCGCGCTTCGTCGGAGTCGAACGGCATCCGCATCATGATGAAGGCGTCGGCGAGGCCCTGAACGCCAAGGCCGATGGGGCGGTGCTTCATGTTCGAGTAGCGTGCCTGCTCAATGGGGTAGTAGTTGCGGTCGATGACCTTATTGAGGTTGCGGGTCACTACGCGAGTGACTTCCACGAGGCGGTCAAAATCGTAGGTTTTATCGGCCTTCACGTACTTGGGTAGGGCGAGAGAGGCGAGGTTACACACCGCCACCTCGTCGGGGCTGGTGTACTCCATTATTTCTGTGCATAAGTTAGAAGACCTTATCGTCCCCAAGTTCTTCTGGTTAGATTTGTTGTTGGCCGCGTCTTTGTACAGAATATACGGTGTGCCCGTTTCAATCTGGCTATCGAGGATAGCGAACCAGAGATCCTGTGCTTTCACCTGCTTCCGAGCCTTCCCTTCTTCTTCGTACTTGTGGTACATGGCTTCAAACTCTCCGCCGTAGGCATCGAACAAGCCGGGTGCTTCGTTGGGGTCGAATAGGCTCCACATGGCGTCGTCTTTGACGCGCTGCATGAAGAGGTCGTTCATCCAGAGGGCGTAGAAGAGGTCGCGGGCGCGCATTTCTTCCTTGCCGTGGTTTTTCTTGAGGTCCAGGAAGTCGAAAATATCGGCGTGCCAAGGTTCGAGGTAGACAGCGAAAGCACCTTTGCGCTTGCCGCCGCCCTGGTCTACGTAGCGGGCCGTATCGTTGAAGACTTTCAGCATCGGGACGATGCCGTTAGACGTTCCGCCCGTGCCCTTGATGTAGGAACCGGTAGCCCGAACGTTGTGGATGCTGAGCCCAATACCACCAGCAGCTTGGCTGATACGGGCGCAGCGGCGGAGGGTTTCAAAAATGCCTTCGATGCTGTCGTCGGTCATGCTGAGCAGGAAGCAGTTTTCAGCGATCAGCCCTTCAACGTTGTAGGAGTGATCGTCTTGTACGCCAAGGGTGTACACGAACTCCGGCTTGTCGGCAATCTTCTCCTTTTTCATCAGCCGGACGAAGGAAACGCCTTCGACACTAATAGACCGGCTTTGGTGCGCCTCTTTATTACGCATCCGGTGAAGCCGGTCATCTCGGTACAGTTTAGCGATCTTCGTCAGGTCCACGGTTTGCTTGGGCAGGTTGATGCGGGCGGTTCTTTTGGTTGCGCCCTGCCTTAGCGTTTTGGCTTCTGAGTAGGTCAGCTCGATGCCAAGGTTTCGGGCCATTGCGAAGATCGACTTCACCAAGCCTACGTTGGCCATCGTGATCCTCACGTCTCCCGACTTGGTTACGCAGCCATCCGAGCTTACCAAGCCCTGAAGGAAAGCCACTACCATCGGCTGGTCCCAACTGAACATTTCCGCCCAGAGGTGCTTGCCCGCAAACCCTCGCCCAAACCGGCTTTCTACCCAAGCACCAACGACGTGGCTGCTCAGGTGGATGTTTACGGTGTTCGTCGTGTTGCGCTCAGAAACACTTGGCGTGATGCCAAACACCTTCTCGCAGAGAGAAACGATCTTCCCGATCATTTCGTAAGCCTCGTAGTAAACTGCAAACCCAAGCCCGCGTACGAACTGGTGCGTCTTAGCGGCATTACGCCCCATCATGAGGTGGCCATCGCCGAGCCAAATACCCATGAGTTCCGCAAAATCTTCATTGACCACTACTTGCCGCTTTACGGGCGTATGCTTACGCCGGATCAGCACCTTCTCATCCGTAGGATTCAGTTTACTCCCACGCTCGTACACCGACACGGGCTGAATGGTGTCTTCATCGTTGGTATACTCCAGCAGGATGTTTCCATAATCCGTAGGCAGGTCGTCTGCTAAGTCAATTGTTGGCTGTTTGTAGGCATCCGTTTTATTCGGGATGGCGATGTAGTCTCCTACCCTCAGGTATTCGATGGCGTTAAACTGGGGTGCTTCTCCCCAAGCGGTTTGTTCCCCACTAACGGACCAGAACTTGTGGTTGCCCGTAACCTTCAGTGCGGGCGTACCAAAGGCCTTGATCCGGTACAGTTGCCGCCCGTTGAGGGCGTTTTTGTGCAGTTGCACTACCGGCTTAACGTTGCCTTTGTGGGTAATCACCATATCCCCGATGGCTACATCCTCAATGTTTTTGGGGCCTTCGTTTACGGTATATACTTGGGTTCCGGCAGCGAAACAACTGCTCATTTGCGGCTTCGGCGTGCCCGAGTTAAAGAGCGTCGGCGTAGCGTGGATGAACCATTTCTCGCTCATCAGTTGGTAGGTCTGGATGACGCTCTCGATGTCGTCTTGGTGGATGCCGACGGAGACGCGCATCAGCATCTGCTGGGGGCGTTCTACTACCGCGCCGTCCATGCGCATCAAGTACGAGCGTTCGAGGGTTTTGTAGCCGAAGTAGTCAAATTCGAAATCTCGGTCATAGATGATGGCGGCGTCGAGACGGGCCTTATTTTTCCGGATCACCTTCATGGTGTCGTCCCCGATCAGGCCGGCGGCAGCGCCGGTTTTGGGGTCTACGTAGTTGTAGAGGCCTTCCATCGTGGCGGAGAACGACTTATCGGTTTCCTTGTGTAGGTTCGAGATCGCAATGCGGGCAGCGAGCTGGGCGTAGTCTGGGTGGACGGTGCTCATGCTGGCGGCCGTTTCGGCGGCGAGGTTGTCGAGTTCAACGGTCGTGACGCCGTCGTAGAGGCCCTGAATGACCTTCTTGGTTACGTTGATGTGGTCAACGAAGTTCTCGTCAAGGCCGTAACAAAGCTTCTTGATGCGAGCAGTAATTTTATCGAAGGAGACGTCTTCTGGACGGCCGGAACGCTTAATGACTTTCATGGTAGTAGAGGGAATAATGGATTAAGGGAGAAAAGGGTTAAAGGAGTAAGAGAGGGATGCGGGCGGGGCCGCAGGTGCAAAGGGGAGGTTAGGAGGCAAGGAGCTAGCGCTCTAGTTCCTTGGTCCTTTGTCTAGTTTCTTTTGTTCGGAAGTGTGTCGCCTTCGGACCTTCTTGACGTCTTCAGCGGGTGGCAGACTTTCGGGCCGGACACCACGTTTAAGCAGCATTTCCCGAACAGCGGTATTATTATCGACGTGTTCCTTAGTTATTGAACCGTCGCCTTTCAGGTCTTTATCAACCACATTGTGGCTGGTCAATTCAGTAGCGAAGTCTTTACCTTTGATAAGTAGGGTTGGCAGAAAGTCAGCTAAGGGCCTACTCTTTGGAACAGCAAGTTTCGCCTTCATATCCGCAGTCGTGTAGCCTCCGAATAATGCAGCGTCGCCCTTTGAGCGAATAACAGCAAAGCTCAAGCTATTGACACCTCTCTCAAAGATCACTTGGGAAAGTGCTTTCTCAGACGCCGTCAACTTCTGACGAGCGTTAAGGCGATCAATCTCAAGCAATCGCTTTTCAATCAGCTCTTGTTTTCGGGTCTGAACCGCAAAGTAAGTCTGCGCGAAAGCAATCTCGGTTTTACCCGGATCACCGTTCTGCGCGATCAGGTAGCAGGCGTAGCGGGTGAGGGCGATATCCTTAATTTTCCGGCTAGAACCGCTTCCTAGTTCGACCATTTTGTTGACGTCAACAAAATGGTCTACAACTGGCTGCCCAACTCCTTCACAAGCCTGCTTAGCCTTGTCAATAACGTTGGTAAAATTCCGCCACTCGGAATACTCTAAAAGCACCTGCAACTCACGTGCATGCCAGTATTCCACCCCATCCCGCTCATGCCGAATGTCCTCAAAAGACTTGAAGAGTGTGGTAATAATTTCGCTTTTCATAACTCAAAGGATTGTGATGGTTATCAAATCCTGCTGTTGTTTGTAATGGTTGAGGGCTTGCAACCCCAATCCCAAGGGGCCGTATTCACAGCCAGTAGAACAACCCTCCGAGGGGGAGGGTCGGGCTACAAGCCCTCGCCCTTTAGAAGTCCTCGTCCAACGAGAACATCTGCTTGCTCTGGTCTGCGGTAACGCCAGCTTTCTGGTACTCCCCTACCCGCTTCTCGAAGAAGTTGGTTTTGCCTTGGAGGTTGATCATGTCCATCCAAGGGAATGGGTTTTCAACGTTCCAGACCTTCTCTTGGCCCAGCTCGGAGAGCAGGCGGTCGGCAACGAATTCGATGTACTGGCACATCAATTCGGAGTTCATCCCGATCAGGTTGACGGGCAGCGAGTCGGAGACGAACTCCTTCTCGATGGCTACGGCGTCTTTGATGATGCCGGTCACTACGCCGGGGCCTAACTTGTGTACGATGTGGTTGTTGTAGAGCAGGCAGGCAAAGTCGCAGTGCATCCCCTCGTCTCGGCTGATGAGTTCGTTGGAGAACGTAAGCCCAGGCATAAGGCCGCGCTTCTTGAGCCAAAAGATAGAACAGAACGAACCGGAGAAGAAGATCCCCTCTACGGCGGCAAAGGCCACGATGCGCTCGGCGAAGGTGCCGTTGTCGATCCAGCGAAGCGCCCACTCGGCCTTCTTCTGTACGCAGGGCATCGTTTCGATGGCGTTGAAGAGGTAGTCTTTCTCCTTGGGGTCACTGATGTAAGTATCAATCAGGAGGCTGTATGTTTCCGAGTGGATGTTCTCCATCATGATCTGGAAGCCGTAGAAGAACTTGGCTTCGGTGTACTGCACCTCAGCGACGAAGTTCTCGGCTAGGTTCTCGTTCACGATGCCGTCGGAGGCAGCGAAGAAAGCCAGTACGTGCTTGATGAAGTGGCGCTCGTTGTCGTTGAGTTTGTTGTTCCAGTCGTTGAGGTCGGCGCTGAGGTCAATTTCTTCGGCGGTCCAGAAACAAGCTTCGTTGTCTTTGTAGTATTTCCAGATATCGTCGTGCTCAATGGGGAAGAGTACGAAGCGGCCGTCGTTCTCGGCCAAGATTGGTTCTAGTTTAGCATTCATTCAATAGAGAAATAAAATCGGGTTACTAAGTAAATGTGGTATGGTTTGGTATCAGTAAGGTGGTTTCAATAAAGCCGACAGTCTTGTGCTTGCTCGGCCACCTCTGAGGTGAGGCCCTAAGCAAGAAATCATTAAACCGCCGTTGTGTGTTTTCACGAGGAGCTTCCGAAGAAGCTCTTAGGCTTACTAAGGCGGCACCCAATCAAAGAATGCCGCCTTAGCCTAAGTGGTATCAGTAAGAAAGAAACACTTCAGAAAAACATAAATTTGTTGTTTTCCCTTGTGCAATGGCTAAGGTAAACCAAAGATTAAGAGATTTTAGCCTTAGTTTTCCACACCATGTGGAAAAAACGTTAAAAGTAACTGACAATCAGTTAATTAACATTTTACACCCTTTTCTCCACAATGTGGAAAACGATTACCGTGTGTGGAAAACCCAGCTAAAGGGCCCCAATAGGTCCAAAAGCCTCTCCTGTAGTGTGCGAAAAAACAAAAGAACGGTAGCTTAATCAGAGAAAAAGGTAGCCTTTAAGGTTTTCAACATTACCTATTGCCCTCCCCACGGGAAACTTCCACAGTCTACTTGTAATACGGTAATGGTTACTGAATCGCTTACGGTATCACAGAGAGCTGACACATCGGTTGTGAGCGTTAGCGTGACTGAGCCCCGGCTAGCATCGGCGAGAGTTGGCTGGTAGGTTACGGCCGTTCCGTAGCGGTACGGCATGGTAAGTACGTTGCCAGTAGCATTTAGGAAGCTACCCGTACCGTCTGGGGTTGTCCAGGTCGCACCGGTCTCGGGCATCACGGTTACGCCTTGGGTGAGGTCTATAGTTTGGTTAATGCAGACGGTAAAAGGCTCGGAAACCACGACGCTTTGGTTACATTCAATGGCGATGCCCTCGAAGTCGAAGTCGTCTTCGTCTCGCGGGTCGTCTTCGGTTCCGGGCGTCCCGTCGCCGTCGTCATCGAGTTCGTCGGGTGTATTGGCTTCGGCGGGGTCCATGCCGTTGTCGTTTGGGGTAGAGTCTTCGTCTTCGGGCGGGCCGGTGGCGGGGTTGTTGTCGTCGTCGAAGTTGGAGATTTCAGCGAGGTTCGTTAGGGTGTCCTGCATAAAGTCGGCGTCGATGATGAAGCTAATGTTCAGGTCTTGTTCGGCTCCGGCGCTGAGGCTAAAGGGGGCAGTCAGGATGGCAGTATCTACGGATATGGTCCAGTTGGGCGCGGACGCAGGTGCAAGGGAAAGCCCTTCGGGGATGTAGTCTTTCACCTCCACGTCGGTTGCGTCAATGTCGCCTTGGTTGTATACCGTGATGGTAAAGTCAACGGTACTTCCGGGCGTGAAAGGCCCGGGGTTGGTGCTTAGGTCGAGGCGTTTAATGAGGGCCAGATCAAATGTTTCTGGTAGTACCCACCCCACGTCCAAGGTGTGGTCGGTGCTGTCTGCGGTATTGTAGGAGATAGCGGGTACCATCGTACCACCCAGATCGAAGCTTGTCGCATCGCTGTCGTTAAGACTGGGGCTGGTGCCTTCGCCGGTCATGGCGGTGGTCAGTTCGTATTCAACGCCCGCAACGGTTATGGTCTCTCCGGTTTGGTCTCCGAAGATGATGACGTAGCTGGTGTCTGGCCAGACCAGTTCATCTGGGTTCATCCAGTTTTCTCCGGCAGTGCCGTCGCCGGTGAAGTAGTATTCTCCGGAAGGGCTGGTAGTGGTGGTAGCTACTTGGGTCAGGGTTCCGTCGCTGGCTTGGGTATAGAGCGTTACGGGTAGGCCAGAGACGGGGTCTTCGCAGGCATCCTGTACGCCGTCTTTATCATCGTCGATCCAGACGTAGTTACCGATTTGGATGGGCGGCGGCGAGCAGACCAGCTCTAGGTCGCCTAGGCCAACGCCTTTACCGAAATTCCCCGGTGAGGAGCCATCGTAGAGCTGAAAACCGTTTGTGGTTCGTTCACCTGTGGTTTGGCTAAGGCGAATAACTCCACCTCTGGCGAAATCGTTCCCTCCCGTTACGGGGTTATAGGTCGTCAGTATTACTTCACCAGACCCTGGTAGTACAGCTAGGCCACCGAGGGATATTTCGCCGTGTCCGGGTTCAGCCCCTGGGAGGGTAATCGTACCGTTGTTTTGGAAAAAGTCTCCGCCGTAGTATTCTCCGTGGCCATCGGGGAAAGCATTGTAGTTGCCTGAGTCGGAGTCTAGGTAGTGTCCGCCCGTATTCGCACATCCGGCGCTTTCAATCGTGAAGCTGCCGCCAACGTTAGCACAGGCATGCAGGATGTCGCCTGCGCTGGCCAAGCCATACAAGGTATTACCGGTAAGGCCGTAGTTTCCGTTCCCAATCTGCAGCCCGGTCCGGTCCATGAAACCAATAATCATATCACCATCATCAGCAAATTCAATGTCAGACAATAAAGGTTGCGGGTAACCAATCACATTAGTTGACCCAAACATGGTACATGTTCTTGGTATTTCAGCGCTCCCTACCCACGGAAACCAGCCATCTGCTTGGTTGCAGGTTCCGTTGTACCGGTCCGTGGCCTCACGAACGTAATCTAGCGAAAAACTGAGGACTTGCGTAAAGCTTCCCCCATCAAGGGCATAAACGAAAGCGGAAAGGTCTGACCGGCCGGTAGTGTTGGTCAGGGCATCTGCGGCGGTAGCGTCCTTACCGGCACTGCTACCGTCGCAGACTCCCCCTACGTAAATTTTACCATCTTGGCTTTTTACCGCCCAAGGCCGAAAAACTCCGTTGGAGCAGCTGGGGTCAGGCACTGGGTACTCCCCCACCTTGGTTTTGGTTGCGATGTCAATTTCGTAGAGTGTTTTATCGAAGAGATTCATTACGTATAGCCTGGTCCCATCTTCGCTGACGTCAATATCTCCGATACCGACCGTGCCCGCTTTTCCGTAGGCTTCTGGGTCGTTGCTTGCTGTATTGTCTACTCCTCTGGCAACATTATTACCGATGGTCCCAACGTTGATGCCCAAGTCGTTTAGTTCCAACCAGAGCCCTCCGTTGCTGGCGGTTGCAAAAGGGTCTATGGTGTAGATTGCATCGAGGCCTCCGCTACCATCGGCCTCGTATTTCAGGCCTACGTGGCGCTTAAGTGCGGCGGCGGCGTACAGCATTTGCTCGCATGGGTTGTACGCCAAGCCCCAAGTAGAAGCCACATCATTGGCGAGGCTGATCGGTTGTTTGTCTCCGGGCCCAAAACCTTCGTTTTCGTAAGACCACAGAAGAACCACATCATCAGTGCCCGTATTGTCGCCGTTGACGTAGCAGGGCGTGACTAAGAAAGGGTCGTCGCAAAAGGTCATTATATTGAGCACCCCATAATCTACCGTACAACTTGGTGCGGCCAAGAACTGGGTATTAGTTCCGTTGTCCACCCCCACAAAACTAGGCTGCAACTCGGGCTGGAGCGGCGTAGAAAACTCTACCCGAACGGGGTATGTCAAACCCGCCGAAGTAGGAACAGACCATTCCCCACTAGCGTTGGTGTAGGTAGTATAAGCTGGCGTTGTGCCGTCGCATTCGTAGATTTCGACCAAGACATTTTCTTGTCCAACCTCCCCTGCACCTGCGGCCGCGCCATCATTGTTTGAATCCTTGAAGACGTTGCCGCCCAAAGCATTGGCCCCACCGCCACAAGGGCTGGGGCAGGCAACGAGGTCAGCCAATGAAGTAGCTGTGCAGGCCGAAGTGGTTGCAAAAGCGGCCTCCACCAATAAACCATAGGCTGGCCCAGTAACCCCCGAGAAGGTCACCGACGCCGTGCCGGTAGCCATGTTTTGGCTAGCCGTACTCATCGTTGTGCCGTTAAAGCTTACCAAGATGGTTTCTGGCGTGGTCAGCAAGTCGGCATAGTCCCAACTTACATCAACCCTGACGGAAAATGTGCTCTGGCCGGTAGCGTCGTTGAAGGCGCAACTCGGCGTTACAGCCGTAATGTTGAGGTCGCAGCCCATAAGGAGGCCAGTACTTACATCAGTATTTTTCCCCTCTGACAAGTCGCCAAAAAAAAGTGAGAAAACGAAAACAAGAGGCAGAAAAAAATTAGTGCTCATGAGGAGATAGTTCATATATGAGGGATACTGCACTCAAGTTGGTCTTCATATCAAAAAAACTAAAAAAATAGGCTGCTTCACAAATCAACCTTTTAAACAAACTTGAACACGAGGAGAGATTGAAATCATTTTTTACAGAAAGCACCATAGTCGGTTGCAATATGAAAACAGCACAATGTAGATGTTTAACCATGCTTATAAAAGCTGATTTAAAACTATTGACGTATCTCTACAAATATAGAAGCTTTCGTCGTGTTTACGCTGTACTTTATGGTGAGACCTAGTACAGTGTAATCTAAATTTCATCGCCTTTTCTGCGGCGTCTTTTATCGGCTGGCTGCGTTGGTAAAATCCTCATTTAGCTACGGCTAAACTCCGGTTTTACCGCCTTGCCAGCCAATAAAATCCACCAGCACAAA
>CALEDI010000037.1 GCA_937949535.1 uncultured Lewinella sp.
ATGACGGAGATGACCGAGGAGGTATTCCGGCGGGTATTCCAAAAATCAGCCGTGAAGCGGACCAAGTACTCCGGGTTGCGGCGTAATATTGACTTTCTTGAGCTATGAGCAATTTGTTATTCAAGTGGGCGCGGGCGAGCGTCTTCCCTACCCTGCTCCTGTTAACCTTCCTCGCACCTGCGTGCGCGCCAAATGAACCGCCTCCCACAAGCCCTCCCCAAAAAAACATCGTACTCCTAACCGACACAACGCAATGGAAAACCAACCGCCTAGCCACCTATAAAGACAGCCTAAGTCAGGCCGGTTTCCGCGTACTCGTCAGCGGCTACCCCAACGAAAGTGCCGCCGAACTCACCGCCCGCCTCCCTTGGCTCCTACAACCCGGCGTAGACCTCTTCCTCTACGACGAAAATCTGGCGGGAACAGCGGGCTATGATAGCCTGGTAAATTTCCTAAAAGTGAGCGGCCACCCCTCAAGGTTGGAGTCCGTAAAATAAAAAGCGAGACAATTCTACCACACAAGGCACACAAAAACAAAAACCACAGAAAATAAGCCCGCAGACTTTGAGTGCTACCTGAGTTATCGTCTTCAACGCTTTTGTGTCTTTTGTTTCTATGTGTTTTATGTGGTAACGTCTGCCACGTCTGTATGCTTTGCATTTTACCTACGCTACGCTTTACCCACAAATTTCCCGACCTTTACCATTACTATGCAGGTACCCAAGATAAAAGCCTACGTCGCCGCCTTTCCAGACTGGTTAAAAACCGAAGAAGCCCAAGCGTTCCTCCCTCTTTGGGAAACCCAACAAAACTGGCAGACCCATTTCGATGTAGAAGCCAAAGACCTCGCTGCGGCCTATGACCAAGCCCTAGACTCCAAGACCAACCGCCGCCACTACCGCCGAGGCGGCTACGACCCCAAACGCGCCATGCTCGCGCTCATGCGTTGGGAGCCCGATTTCGTGCGCGATGCCTTCCGTGACCTGTTCAGCGAAGACCGCCAGCTTGAAGGTCGCATCCAGCGCTTCGTTTTTTACGTTAACGAGCTCTTCAACCGCTTCCGAGACCAGCACCCCAAAGACAAAACGCCCAGCCACAACCACGACGACGACTATAATATGGTCTCGCTTTACCTCATGGGCCAATACCCCGAGGTCTACGCGCCCTACTCTACCACAGATTTAATGCTCGTCTGTGCGCGGCTCGGCGCGAAGGAAATTCCGCCAGCGGCAGATTTTCCGCGCTACACCAAGCTCCTTAAAACCCTCCGCCAGTTCCTCACCGCCGACGAGGCCGTGATGGCCGCCTACAACGAAGCCCTCCGCGAGCAAGACTATAAAGGCGAAAGCGCATTGCTCGTTTGGTGGTGGCTAAAAATGGTCGTCTCCGAAGAAGAAAGTAAGTAAGCGGCGCGGACGCAGGTGCAAGGGAAAGTTTAAAGCAAAGCCCCCCCTGTAACGCCTCCAACGTCCGCTATCGCGTAGCGATTAGCCCTTGGATAACCTCGGACGTAGTCCGGGGACAGGCAGCACCTCCCTCACCCCTGTCGCGTAGCGATTATCCCTCAGATAACCTCGGACGCAGTCCACATCTCCAGCGCGATGGGCTGACCTTCGCCTGCGGCTTCGGTCAACCCATCGCTAGAGATGGTACCCTTTCAGGGCACTTAACCTCCCTCACCCCCTATCGCGTAGCGATTATCCCTCGGATAACCTCGGACGTAGTCCGAGGACACACCGCTCCTTAAAAAACACTAATCCGCGTACACATCCGCCCAAAAACTATCTAAAAAAAATAAAAACACCACAAAAGTGAAAAATAATTTGTTTTAAACTTGCAACAAACAACACAGTAACGTAAATTTGTTGCAACAACAGCAAGTTTCAAACAATGGATATCAACATCCACACTTCCAAGAAAGGTACCCGCGTAGTAAAAGCTTCCGAGCTGCACCGCGCCTTGGGGCTGAACGACAACCACTACCAGACCAACGTCCGGCACTGGCTCAAAGACGTCTATCAATTCACCGACGGTATCCGCCGCCCAGAGGGGATGAAAGACTTCGCGCGTGATCCGCGCTGCAAAGGCAAAGTCGTGAAGGAATACTACCTCTGCTTGGAGTTCGGGAAACTCATCGCCCTGTCCTCAAAATCTAAGGTAAAGCAAGCCATCGCGACCCGCCTCAGCAAAGAAGAAGATGTCTACCCTGAGCACGTCCAACTCTCCACTACCGAAACCCTAGAGCTGATTGAGCAAGTCAAAGCCCTCGCCCGCATCACCTGCCAGAAAGCCGCCGAGGCTCGCCACCTCGCCCACTACACCCGCAAGCGCGGCTCCGCCGACTACTGGAACCACTACCGCCGCGAACAAATCGTTGGTTGCACCATGGCCGACCTCCGCGAGCAGCTCAACCTCCGCAAGCAAAAGATCACCGCCAAGGCCGACCTCCGCGACCTCATCAACCAAGTTGACTCCTTCGATCTCTTCCGCATCGGCATCATCGATCACTACGCCGCAATGGGCAACTCCCTACCCTACTGCCAACAACTCGGCAACCTAGCCAAAGAGCTGGCCAAGCAGCTTCGCCTAGAAATCGTCGATGACCGCAAAGGCGAACTCCTCTTCGCCCCTGCTGCCGACGTTGATGTGCTGCGCAAGATGCAACGGGCAGCTGCGTAGGGCAGGTAAACCTTTTATCATCGTTTCATCGTTGTACCTTTAAGCAAACACTCCTACAATGTCTGTTTTAGTACAACTCCCACCTGACCGCTCGGCTACGTTAAGCTTCGACCGCACCCTCAGCCTTGCTGAGTTTACGGAGTTCTGCGTCCAGAACCCAGAACTCGTAGTAGAGCGAGAGCCAGACGGAAAAATTACTATCATGACTCCCGTAGGTTTCTTGTCCGGTCGCCGTGAACTTAGGTTAGGTGCTTACCTCACCATTTGGGCCATTGAAAACGGTATGGGAGACACGGCCAGCTCTTCCACCGGCTTCACTTTACCCAACGGTTCAGTCCGCTGCCCAGGTGCAGTCTGGATCAGTGACGAACGGCTGGCGGCCGTTCCGAAGGAAGAGCTTGAAAGCTTCCCCGCATTGGTCCCTGATTTCGTCGCAGAAATTCGTTCCAAAAGCGATGATGACCGCCCGTTGCAAAGAAAAATGGAAGAAACCTGGATGGCCCAAGGTGTCCGCCTAGGCTGGTTAATTGACAGCTACCTTGGTGAGGTCCGTATCTACCGGCCAGAAACTGAAACAGAGGTCTTACCGATAGAAGGCACCATTCTCTCCGGCGAAGACGTAATGCCAGGCTTTAGTTTTGACCTAGCAACACTGCTTAGAAAATAAAGCTCCCCCATCCCCAAAGTCCCATTCATTCTCTACCTTACCCGATGGCAACTACGCCCTCAACCCAAGAGAATGATCGACTTAATAATTGTAGCGACCTATTTCACCGCCATCATGCTGGTGGCTTTAGCCGGCAGGAGCAAAGTGGGCGAAGCCGTTACTACCGACAGTTACTTCCTAGCAGGACGCAACCTACGCTGGCCCTCCGTCGCGATGTCTACCATCGCGACGAACATACAGGGCTACCAGTTTTTGGGGATGATGGGCTCGGCCTACCTCTACGGTTTGGCGCAAGCAAACTTGGAGATCAACGCCGTGCAGGGCATTCTACTGGCGGCTTTCCTCTTTGTACCGATGTACCTCAGTGAGCGGATCATTACCATCACCCAGTTCATTGAACGGAAGGTAGGGCCGAAGGTCGCCCTGGCCTACAGCCTCGCTAACCTCGCCCTCTTCTCAACGATCACCCTCGGCGGAGCCTTATTTTGGGGGGCTTATGCCGCCGACCTTGTTTTTGGGGATTATTTCCTCTGGATCAGCAAGGTCCGTTTGGTTCGGGTTGGGGTTTTGGTCATCGCCCTTGGGGTCTTCTCGGCAGTATACACCTACCTCGGCGGGTTGGCGGCGGTAGTTAAGACGGACATCATCCAGTTCGCCATCCTCTTGCTTGGTGGGATAGTCGTGACCCTTGTAGCCGTACACCACCTCGGCGGCTGGAGCCAACTCTACGTAAAAACGCCGCAGCTGATGCACCTCCACCTACCAGCCGACCACCCCAAGCTCCCTTGGACGTTGCTGTTCGGCCTCTTTTTCCTCAACATCAATTACTGGTGTGCCAACCAAGCAGTAGTGCAGCGCAGCCTCGCCGCCCGTAGCCTGCGCGAAGCGCAGGTCGGCCTCATGGTCGGTGGCGTAACGAAGTACCTCATGGCGGTCATCATCATTGTTCCGGGCATTGCGCTCTTTGGCATCCTCGGAGAGCAGGGGCTCGGAGACCCCGACGCCGCCTTCCCATACATCGTGAATACCTACCTGCCGGTTGGCCTGAAAGGGATCATCCTCTGCGCATTGTTCGCCAGCCTGATGTCTACCGTAGATTCTACCTTCAACAGCCTAGCTACGCTCTGGAGCGTAGACGTTTACAAACGCTACCTGAAGCCGGAGGCTACGGAACCGGAGATGGTAGCCGCCGGTAAAAAGACGATCTTGGCCTGCCTACTCACTGGCATAGCGATGGGGCTTACGCTGATGTACCTCAAATTCAACAACCCTGAGGCTGCCTTTACGCATACGCTCAACGAGTTGAGGTACTACGTCAACTGCGGCATCGTGATGGTGATTCTTTCGGCAGTATTACTGATTGCCCCCGTACCATCCATCACCTTAGCGGCCTTCATCGCTTCGGCACCGCTCAACCTCGCGATCCAGTACTTTGCGCCAGACATGAACTACTTCGTGCGGGCGGGAGTAGTGATTGTGGCCCTCTTCATCGGCTTCCAACTGCTGCCGGGGCGCAACCAAATCCGTCCCTTCAAGGAGCTGTTTGTCGCAGAAAGTAAGGACGTTGCCTGGTTAGGTTTTGGGCTCGCCCTGTCATTAGTGGTACTACATATAGTCTTTCATTAGGGCGCGGCCGCAGGTGCAGTTTAATGTAGTACAACGGTATCCACGATTCAATCGGGACGGGCCTAGTACTAAGTCCTAGCCCTCTACTGGGCTGCATTGGGAGGGTTTGCTTGAGAGACCTACACCTCCGCTTTCTTCCAGCGCCCACGCGCGAACATCCAGAGTGCCAAACCGGAGAGTATAATCTCCGCAGCCACTACCGCCCAAACTACGCCTTGCACCGCGTACCCCATTTCCAACCCGAGCCAATAGCCCAACGGTATTTCCAGCAGCCAGAAGCAGACAAAATTCATCAACATCGGGGTACGGGTATCACCTGCTCCGTTGAGTGCTTGCACGGGTATCATCCCTACTCCGAAGAAAACATAACCGATCGCGAATATCTTTAAGGTTTCAATACCGTAGCCTACCGCATCTTCTCCTTTAACAAAGCCCTGCACCAGCGGCCCCGCAAAGAAATAATACACCACGGAAAGCAAGCCAAAATAGATTACCGTCATTTTCAGTGCCAGCCAAACTCCTTTTTCTGCCCTATCAGGTTGCTTCGCACCTAGGTTTTGCCCAACGAAGGTAGCTGCCGCATTGGCCAGTCCCCAAGCCGGCAACATCGTAAACAAAATGAGCCGGATAGCAACAGTATACCCCGCAACGGCTGCCTCCCCAAAACTCGCGACAATACGCATCAGGAAGACCCAACTAGCCGAAGCAATGAGGTACTGAAACGCTCCGTTTGCAGCAATTCTCACAATCCGTAGCTGCATCGCCCAATTTACCACCCAAGCCCGTGCTCCCATTTTCACCACCGAACGATCTCCGAACAAGAGGTAAAGCTGGTACAAAACGCCAATCCCTCGGCCAATCGAAGTAGCAACCGCAGCTCCTTCAACCCCCATAGCAGGAATCGGCCCTAGGCCAAAGATGAAAATCGGATCAAGAATAATGTTGATCCCATTCGCCAACCAAAGTACCTTCATCGCCTTTGCCGCCTCCCCCGCTCCGCGAAAAATACCGTTGATAACAAAGAGCAACATGATAACGACGTTGGTAGCAAACATGATCCGCGTATAGCCTGCGCCTTCCGCTACTACCTCTTCAGTAGCTCCCATCAAACGCAACAAATCATCTGCATAGACGAACCCAGGAACCGCAATCAATAAACTAACAAATACACCAAGGAGCATCGCCTGCCCAGCAGCCAAGCCCGCTTTTTCCGGCGCCTTCTCTCCAATAAACCTCGCCACCATTGCCATTGGGGCAGTACTAACCCCAATTGCAATACTGTAAACAAGCGTCATCATCACTTCCGTTAGGCCAACGGTGGTAAGTGCTCCGTTTCCAATCTGGCCAACAAAGAAAGTGTCGACCAGCGCAAAAATGGATTCCATCGCCATTTCCAGCATCATAGGAATGGCCAGCAGGATGATCCCCTTAGGGATCGGCCCTGCCGTATAATCATACCCTTTATCATCCAGAGAAAGGCGTAGGGTATCAATGATTTTATTCAACATGGGGGGAGGGGTCTTCGCACAATAGGAAATACTTAGGGTTGGTGCTTACCTCGCTCTTGGGCAACAACGCCTGCGATGGGAAAGGTTGCAGCTTGTTGCACAAAGCAAAGCACCTACTCCGGAGGTCCGAAGTAGGTGCTTTGCAACTCTGTATTGAGCAACTTACTTAGAAGTCAGCGCCAAGGCTCTGCATGCGGCTGTTGCCGCCGCGGCCTTCAAGGCGGCCTTCCTTCACAAGTCCGTCGTACTTACGCATCAAGAGGTAGCTTTCTATTTGCTGGAGCGTATCCAGTACAACACCTACCATGATGATAAGGGAAGTACCACCGAAGAAGATGGCAAACTGCTGGTTGATACCAAGGTTTGCCACGATAGCGGGCAAGATGGCAATCAGACCAAGGATGATGGAACCCGGCAGCGTAATGCGGCTAGTGATCGCATCAATGTACTCTTCCGTTTCAGCACCGCCGCGAACGCCGGGGATGAATGCATTCTGACGACGCAGGTACTCCGTGTACTGGCCTGGGTTCACTACCAATGCCGTGTAGACATAAGTGAAGACCACTACCATAACAAAGTAAATAACGTTGTAGAGCGGAGAGGTAAAGTCGTTAAACTGCTGAACGAGCCAGCTAGACTGTGCATCATTGCTACCAAAACCGGCAAGACTTACCGGAAGAATCATCAGGGCCTGAGCAAAGATGATCGGCATCACACCAGAAGCGTTAACCTTCAGCGGGATGTAGTCGCGCTCAGTGCTCGTTGGGGCAGCAGCGTTACCACGGCCAACCATACGCTTAGCGAACTGCAACGGAATCTTACGTACACCCGTCACAACCATTACGGTAACTAGGGTAACGAAGAAGAAGCCGAACATTTCGAGAGCGAAGAGCAGCAAACGGTCAGATTTGTCTACCAATTCAAAGCCGAAAGCCGTTGGCAAACCAACAATGATACCTACCGTAATCAAGAGAGATACACCGTTTCCGATGCCTCGGTCCGTGATCCGTTCACCCAGCCACATCGCGAAGATGGTACCGGTAGAAAGGATAACAATACCAGAGAGCCAGAAGATAGATTCGTCTACTTGAGACGACATACCGCCGTTGCTCTTGATGTAAGTAAGGTAACCAGCACCCTGAACCAAGGTAATTGCTACCGTAAGCGCACGAGTGATTTGGCTGAGTTTTTTACGGCCAGACTCTCCCTCCTTGCTTTGTAAGCGCTGGAAGTAAGGAACCGCAAAGCCAAGCAACTGGACAATGATACTCGCCGTGATGTACGGCATGATACCAAGGGCCATGATAGACGCATTGTTGAATGCACCACCAGTGAACAAGTTGATCAGTCCAAGGAGGTCATTTCCACCACCTTGGCTATCGAGCGACTCCGTAAGCGCGTCTACATCAGCACCCGGAAGCACGATGTAAGAACCTAGGCGGTAGATGGCAATCAGTAAAAGCGTAAAAAGAATACGCTTACGTAGCTCATCAATCGACCAGATGTTTTTTAATGTTTCAAAGAACCTCATCATGGTACGAGTAATTTAGGAGATGGTAAGAGAACCGCCTGCCTTCTCGATGGCTTCCTTGGCTTTCGCAGAAGCGGCGTGTGCCGTTACTGTAACTCCAGAGGTGAGCTCACCGTTAGCGAGTACTTTTACCAGATCATTCTTCTTGATGATGCCGGCGGCGTACAGAGCAGCGGGGGTAATTTCAGTGATGCCGTGCTTCTCGCTGATCTCCTGAAGGCGACCAAGGTTGAAGGCAACGTACTCTACGCGGTTCGGGCTGTTGAAGCCACGCTTCGGTAGGCGCATCTGAAGGGGCATCTGACCGCCTTCAAAACCGCGCTTACGCTTGTAACCACTACGAGACTTGGCGCCTTTGTGGCCACGGGTGGAGGTTCCACCACGGCCAGAGCCTTGACCACGAGCAATTCGCTTACCGGACTTAGTAGCGCCGGCGGCTGGTTTGAGATTGTTTAGTTCCATTACGGACTTTATTTTTTAGGAAGCTTTATCAGGGCGCTGAACGCAGGTGCAATGAAAGGCAACTATCGTACCAGCATGGTCAAACTGTCAGGCTAATGTCAGATCGTCATGTTTGACTACTTGACTTTAGACTATTTGACTGTCCTTTTAAGCTTCTTCTACTTTAACAAGGTGGCTTACTGCCTTTACCATTCCCATGATAACGGGGGTATTCTCCCGCTCCACAGTCTGGTGCATGCGCTTGAGGCCGAGGGCCTGGATCGTTGCCTTCTGCTTCTTAGGGCGGTCGATCACACTCTTAACCTGGGTAATTTTAATCTTAGCCATGTTGGTTTTGTTTTACTGTTTGAGGATATTGTTCTCCCCTCTCCCAAGGAGAGGGGTCGGGGGAGAGGAATTACCCTTCGAACAGTTTTTCCATGGAAATACCCCGTTGCTTAGCAACTTCCATCGGGCTGCGGAGCTTCTTCAGCGCGTCGATGGTGGCTTTGATCACGTTGTGTGGGTTGGAAGAACCCTGCGACTTGGCCAATACGTTGTTTACACCTGCGATATCGAGGACGGCACGCATAGCACCACCAGCAATTACACCGGTACCTTCTGATGCGGGCTTAAGGAGAACCTTACCAGCACCGTACTTACCCAACTGCTCGTGAGGGATGGTTCCCTTGTGCAGTGGCACCTTAATCATGCTCTTACGAGCATTATCAGTTGCCTTCTGGATGGCTTCGGAGATGTCGCGGGCCTTACCGGAACCGGAACCTACTTTGCCTTTTCCGTCACCAACTACCATGATGGCAGCGAAAGTAAACGTACGACCACCTTTGGTCACTTTGGATACCCGGTTAAGGGCAACCATCTTTTCGCGCAATTCCGGTTCGTTAGAAGCTTTTTCTCCTTTACGACCCCGGCGGTCATTGTCACGACGGTTGCGGCCACCGCCTGAATTTCTGTTATCAGCCATTGTAGTGCTATTTAGAACTCAAGGCCACCCTCACGAGCGCCTTCAGCGAGGGCTTTCACCCGTCCGTGAAAAAGATATCCTCCTCGGTCGAAGAGAACTTGAGAAATGCCAGCGGCTTGCGCGCGCTCGGCGATGAGCTTACCAACAGCAGTAGACTGTGTTGATTTGTCACCTTCCTGTGCAATAGATGCTTCGAAGCTCGAAGCCTGCGCCAGGGTTACACCATTGACGTCATCGATCAATTGGGCGTAAATGAATTTATTGGAACGGAAAACGTTCAGGCGGGGCTGCTCAGGTGTACCTGAGATGCTCTTACGAACGCGGCTGTGAATCCGCTTTCTCCGCTTAAGTTTTGTGAGTTGCATTGCTAATTTTTTTGACCTCCCGAAGAGGTTAATAGTTATTCCCTGATTAGCCATTCCCCTTATGAGGGCCAGGGGGCAGGGGCTATTACTTCTTAGCGGCGGTTTTACCAGCCTTGCGACGAAGTTCTTCACCGACAAACTTGATGCCTTTTCCTTTGTAAGGTTCTGGCTTGCGGAAAGCGCGGATTTTAGCGGCAATCTGACCGACAAGCTGCTTGTCTGTAGACATGAGCTTCACGATCGGAGCCTTACCCTTAGCACTAATCGTCTCTACCGTAACTTCGGCAGGAACCATGAAGTAGATAGGGTGAGAGAAACCTAGCGTCATGATCAACAGGTTGCCTTTGTTTTCGGCGCGGTAACCTACACCCACAACCTCAAGGTTGAGTTCGTAGCCGTCCGTCACACCAACAATCATGTTGGCAATCAGCGAACGGTAAAGGCCGTGAAAGCTGCGGTGACGCTTGCTGTTGGAAGGGCGGGTGACGGTAAGGGTACCATCCTCCATTTCAATTCCCAGGTCAGGGTTCACCTGCTGGGTAAGTTCCCCTTTGGGGCCCTTAACGGTCACCAGGTTGCCTTTGCTAACGTCAATACTGACGCCCGAAGGTACGCTGATGGGATTTCTGCCAATTCTGGACATATTCCTGTTGATTTAATTGTCTTACGAGCAAAATACATTGCCCTGCAGACGTGAAACTGAATTAGTTAGTAGATGTAAGCAAGTACTTCGCCGCCTACGTTTTCTTTCTTCGCCTGCTTGTTGGTCATCAAACCACTAGAGGTAGAAACGATAGCGATACCCAAACCATTGATAACACGTGGAAGTGCATCAGCCTTTACGTACTGGCGCAGACCCGGCTTGGATACACGAATAAGCTTACGAATGACAGGGCGCTTGCTATCCTTCTCGTACTTAAGAGCGATAGAGATTTCTCCCTGCTTGCCTTTTCCGGCTTCGTCGTCGAATTTATACTTCAGGATGTAGCCCTGATCGTAAAGAATTTCGGTCATGCGCTTCTTAGTCTTGGAAGAAGGAATGATTACGACACGGTGACCAGCGATCTGCGCATTGCGGATACGGGTCAAATAATCAGCGATTGGGTCCGTTACGGCCATTATGCTATTAGTTGCGCTCCGTGGTTTTCCCAGCAAAGGGAACTACCGGAGCTGTTATAAAAGGTTGCACGTTACAGATTGTAAAGTGCAGATTATATCGTAGCCGGTGCTCGCTGTGGTGTTAACCTACCAACTAGCCACCTGCAACTTGTTCTTACCAAGACGCTTTGCGAACTCCCGGAATCTTTCCATCAAGTGCCATCTCACGGAACTTGACCCGGCAGAGGCCAAACTTACGCATGTAGCCCTTCGGACGACCGGTAAGACCGCAGCGGTTGTGCAGACGGATAGGGTTAGAATTACGGGGGAGCTTATCCAGCTCGTCCCAGTTACCTTCAGCCTTAAGGGCAGCACGCTTCTCAGCGTACTTGGCAACCATGCGTTCGCGCTTGCGTTCGCGGGCGATTAGTGATTTACGAGCCATCTTAGTTCGCGTTGTTTTGGTTCTTGAATGGAAGGCCGAGGGCCTTCAGCAGCGCCAGGGCTTCCTGGTCGGTTTCTGCACTGGTAACGAAAGTTACGTCGTAGCCAGTAATGTTCGGTACGTCATCGAGGCTGATCTCTGGGAAGATGATCTGCTCCGTGATGCCCATGGTGTAGTTGCCACGGCCGTCGAAGCTCTTATCGTTGATGCCTCGGAAGTCACGTACACGAGGTAGTGCCGTAGACACCAAACGGTCTAGGAAGTCATACATTCTCTCACGGCGAAGGGTAACCTTAGCACCAATTCCCATATCATCACGAAGACGGAAATTAGAGACAGACTTTTTAGACTTGGTAATTACAGCCTGTTGGCCAGCAACCAAGGTCATTTCCTTGGCAGCGTTTTCGACGAGTTTACGGTCCTGAGTAGCCTTACCTACACCTTGGTTGATGCAGATCTTAAGCAGCTTCGGCGTTTGCATGGAACTCTTGTAGTTAAACTGCTCTTGCAGCTTAGCCTTGATTTCCTCGTCGTACTTTTTCTTGAGTCGGGGAGTGTAGCTCATTACTTAATGATATTACCGTTACGCTTACCGAAACGCGCCAGTTTGCCGTTTTCGTCAGCCTTGCGTCCTACGCGGGTGGGCTGGCTGTCGGCATCGACGAGCATCAGGTTGCTAATGTGAATGGAGGCTGCCTTTTCAACGATGCCTCCCTGATCGGTTTCGGTTGGTTTCTGGTGCTTCTTACGAATGTTCACTCCGTCAACGACGGCGCGGTTTTCGTTGGGCAGCACCTGGAGTACTTCGCGGGGCGTAGCGCGGTCCTTATCGGCACCAGCGATAACCACGACCATGTCTCCCTTTTTGATCTTAAGCTTCGGCGTGTGGCGCTTCTGCTTATCTTTATAGGTCTTGTTAGCCATTGTTAGATTGGTTATGGCGGGCCGTCGGCCTGCCTTTAGGATTGTTGGAGTAGCGTGAACCCTGCCCTAACACTCCTAGAAGAGTTATTTTAAAGTACCTCCGGAGCGAGTGATACGATCTTCATGTAGTCCCGATCACGAAGTTCGCGGGCTACAGGGCCGAAGATACGAGTGCCTCGGGGCTCCTCACTTGCGTTGAGGAGAACGACGGCGTTGTCGTCAAAACGGATATAAGAACCGTCCTTACGGCGGATCTCTTTACGGGTCCGTACTACAACGGCACGGCTGACCGTACCCTTCTTTACGTTGCCGCCCGGAGCAGATTCCTTAACCGTAACGACGATCTGGTCGCCGATGCTGGCATAACGACGCTTAGAGCCGCCCAGTACGCGAATACAGAGTACCTCTTTGGCACCGCTGTTGTCGGCTACGCGCAGCCGTGATTCCTGTTGGATCATTTGTTAGCTATTTATGGTTGCCGTAAACGGTTAATTACTTCGCTTTTTCGAGTACAGAAACCAAACGCCAGCGCTTACGGCGGCTCAGCGGACGGGTCTCCATGATCTTTACGAGGTCACCAATCTGGCACTCGTTGTTCTCATCGTGAGCGATGAGTTTTTTACTCTTCTTTACGTACTTGCCGTAAATAGGGTGCTGAAGGCGGCGCTCAATCACAACAGAGATGGTCTTGTCCATCTTATTGCTAGCAACCAGACCGATACGGGTCTTTCGCTCATTGCGGCCAGCCTCTTCGGCTTCCTCTTCGGGGGCGAAGTAGTTGGTCACTGTCGCCGCAGCTTCAGTTACCGTTTCCGTTACAGCCTCAGCGGCCGTTTCAACGGTTTCAGCTACAGTTTCCTGTACGGTGGACACGGTCTCTTCGACGATGCCCTCCTGCTCTTTAGTTTCCTCGTTGCTCATGCTAGATTACTTTTTACGGCGACGGATAAGGATGCGGTCACGTTTGGCCAGCTCCTCAGGAGACATAGCCGCAATTTCGCGACGACGGATTTCGGTTTTGATCCGCGCAATGTCGCGACGGACTACCCGCAGTTGCAGGGGGTTCTCGATACCATTCACGGTATGGTCGAACTTCATTTTTTCGAGGCTCGCGGTGGTCTCCGTCAGCTGATCCTGAAGATCGGCATCGGAGGCATTCCGCAACTCGACTGATTTATTACTCGCCATCAGTTTCTTTAAGGTTGCACCGTACCCGAATTGAAAGGGTACAGAATTTTTAAATTAGGTTTTGTTACCCTTGGTAGTCTACACGAGTAACCACGCGGGTTTGTACCGGAAGCTTCTGAGCGGCTAGGCGCAGGGCTTCCATAGCTACTTCACGGGTAACACCGTCTAGCTCGAACATAATACGTCCGGGCTGTACGTTAGCGACGTAGTAGTCAAGGGCTCCTTTACCCTTACCCATACGTACCTCCAGTGGCTTACTGGTGATCGGCTTGTCTGGAAAGATGCGAATCCACACTTTACCTTCACGCTTCATGTGGCGCGTCATGGCAATACGTGCAGCTTCGATCTGGCGGTTGGTGATCCGTCCGATACCTAGGCTCTTGAGGCCGAAGGTCCCGAAATCCACTGAGTTCCCACGGTGAGCAAGACCCCGGTTACGGAGTTTCTGCTGCTTGCGATATTTTGTTCTTTTCGGCTGTAACATTACTATAAATTTTAAAGCTAAACGGCTGAAAACTCATCGTTTATGCCCTTAATTTACCCCAGGTCTCCCTTAGAGCGGGGCAAAGGTAAGATTTTATCAGGACATTAGAGAAGTTTGAGAATACAAACTTCTTCTTTTTTCCAGAAATAAGGAAAGCAAGGCAGCTGTAACGACGAATCGCTACCAGCTGCCCTGCCTTCAGGGGGTGGAAACAGCGCAAAACGCAGTTTGATGTTTCCAGGTCAGTTGTTTCTCTCGCCTACGGCGGTTGAGTCGGCGGGCAATTATGCAGGTTGCAAGTTTACCCTTGGGGCTTCAGTTTTCACTGAAGGAATAGTATTGGCGTTGGGAGCAACTTGCAACCTGCAACTTGCAACCTGGTGCTACCGGCGTCCACCACGACCACCTCCACGGCGATCGTTGTCGCGTCCGCCACGGCCTCCGCGGCCACCGCGGTCTCCACCTTTGGTAGAAAGACCAGCGTTCGGGTTCAGGTCTCGCTTACCGAGTACCTCTCCTTTACAGAGCCACACTTTGATGCCGATACGACCGTAAACGGTGTGGGCTTCTTTGTGGGCGTAGTCGATGTCTGCGCGGAAGGTGTGGAGCGGCGTACGGCCCTCCTTAAACTCTTCCGTACGGCTCATATCGGAACCGTTCAAACGGCCAGAAATGCGAATCTTGATACCTTCAGCACTGGCGCGCATGGTAGCGGCAATGGCCATCTTGATGGCACGACGGTAGTTGATACGAGCTTCGATCTGCTTAGCAACAGACTCGGCAACAATGTTGGCGTCGAGTTCTGGCTTACGGATCTCGATGATGTTGATCTGGATGTCTTTTTTCGTCAGGCGACGAAGCTCTTCGCGGAGCTGGTTGATTTCATTACCTCCTTTACCGATGATGATACCGGGGCGGCTGGTGTGAATCGTGAGCGTTACCCGCTTAAGGGTACGCTCAATGATGACGCGGGCAATGCCGCCCTTCTCGATACGGGTATCGAGGTAAGCACGGAGCTTAGCGTCTTCAATTACGTTTGCGGCGTATTCTTTGTCAGCATACCAGTTGCTGTCCCAGCCGCGGATGTAACCTAGGCGGTTACCGATTGGATTAGTCTTCTGTCCCATTTTATTCTGCGGTTGCGGTTTCGGTTTCAACTGCGCCTTCTACTTCGCTAGGAAGCGGCTTGCGGTTAGAAACTTTGATGGTGATGTGGCAGCTATGCTTCCGGATACGGTGAGCACGGCCATGAGGAGCTGGGCGGAAACGCTTGATTTGCGCACCGGCATCAGCGAAAGCTTCAGATACGTACAGGTCGTACTCGTCTGCTGCTTCGGAGCCACCGGTTTTGTATTCCCAGTTGGCGACGGCACTGAGGAGGTCTTTCTTGATCCAGATCGCAGCTTCCTGCTTACTGAACTCAAGGATGCCAAGCGCCACACCCACTTCTTTACCGCGGATGAGGTCGATGATCAGGCGCATCTTACGCACCGACATCGGAATGCTATTTAAACTTGCTACTGCTTCCATTATTGGAGGTTTTCGAGGGAACGGGTTAGTAAAGCGGGCAGCACTTAGCTTTCAGCGATTAGCCTTTAGCTCTATACGGCGAGACCTTACTCTACCTTCACTCAATTAAAGGGGGCGCGAACGCGGGTGCAAAAGTACGGATAAAAAGCAATGCGGACAAGCCCAACGTTGCTCTTAAAACTTTCACTGCACCTGCGACAGCGCAAAATGATTCTCAGGTTGCAAGCTGCAGGTTGCAGGTTGCAGGCTAATTGTGCTCCAATGGAACCTGAAACCTGCAACTTGCAACCTGTAACCTGTCTTATTTACCCTTCTTGCCACCGTGGCCACGGAAAGAACGTGTAGGAGCAAACTCACCGAGTTTGTGCCCTACCATGTTTTCCGTAACGTAAACGGGGACGTGGGTTTTGCCGTTGTGAACAGCGATGGTGAGGCCTACCATGTCAGGGATGATCATGGAAGAGCGCGACCAAGTTTTGATCATGCCCTTACGACCGCCTTCCTGAGCCTTAACGATTTTGTCGTAGAGGCGGTGGAAAACGTAGGGACCTTTCTTAAGCGAACGTGCCATAGATTACTTCTTGTTCTTCGTCTTACGACGGGTGATGATCAATTTGTTACTTGCCTTATTGACGTTGCGCGTCTTCTGGCCTTTGGCCATGATGCCCGTGCGTGAGCGTGGGTGACCACCAGAAGCACGACCTTCGCCACCACCCATTGGGTGATCGACCGGGTTCATGGCTACACCACGAACGCGAGGACGACGGCCTTTCCAGCGGTTACGACCAGCCTTTCCAGCAACCGTGAGGCTGTGGTCTGGGTTAGACGTAGTACCGATGGTAGCCCGGCAGGTCTTAAGGATACGGCGAACCTCGCCGGAGGGGAGCTTGACAGATACAAACTTGCCTTCCTTACCCATCAGGGTAGCGTTCGTTCCGGCAGAGCGGGCCAAAGCGGCACCTTTACCAGGCTGAAGCTCAATCGCGTGAATCTGGTTACCCAGCGGCACATCACCAAGGAAAAGGCAGTTACCTACAGTCGGAGCTGCGTCAGCGCCAGAGTTCAGCACGTCGCCTACCTTCAGCCCCTGAGGCGCGATGATGTAAGACTTCGTTCCGTCTGGCGTTTCCAGCAGGGCGATGAAGGCAGTACGGTTGGGATCGTACTCAATGGTTTTTACCGTACATGGCACACCGTCGTTGTTGCGGCGGAAATCTACGATACGGTAACGGCGCTTGTGGCCGCCGCCTTTCTGGCGAACGGTCATTTTACCGGTACCATTACGGCCGCCGCTCTTCTTGAGGGGAGCAAGCAGGCTCTTGGTTGGCTTGTCACCAGTAAGCTCCTCAAACTTGTTCCCGACGTGGAAGCGGGAACCGGGAGAAACCGGCTTAAACTTTTTGATTGGCATTATTGCACAATTTTCTCGCTGAATATCGGAGCGGTAGCTTGGTTCCTTGCGGCCCAAGTATCACTGGTATATTGATCGACCAACGACCACCAGCGGCTCCCCACTCAACGGGTGATTAATTAGACTTCGTCGTAAAGCTCGATGGTTTCACCTTCAGCCAGGGTAACGATTGCCTTCTTGAAGGACGATACCCGACCACGGAGAAGCCCGGACTTGGTCGATCTGTTTTTAGTTTTTCCCGGCATGACCATGGTGTTCACCCGGTCTACGGTTACGCCGTAACGTGCTTCAACAGCGTTACGGATTTCAATTTTGTTGGCCGTTTTGGCTACTACGAAAGTGTAGTGGCCTGGCGTCTCAGAAAGCAATTCAGCCTTCTCGGACACTACCGGCTTGATAAGAATAGTCTTAGCCATTTTGATATTGTTTTAGAGAGATAAACCATGAGACTGGTTATTACCAGCTTTTATGGTTGAGCCAAGGCAAGCCTTGGTTTTACTATCTCTAGGCAAATTGTTCTTTGAGCTTTTCGATGGCGCCTTCGGCAACGATGACCGTACCGGCCTTCATGATGTCGTAGGTGCTTACCTCGTTGGCGCTGAGTACGGCACTGTTCTTCAGGTTACGGCCAGAGCGGTAGACGTGGGCGTCGTGCTCGGCAGTGATTAGAAGCGTTTTGCCCTCGTTTGCGCCGAGGTCGTTGAGCATCTGAACGTAGGTTTTCGTTTTCGGAGCATCAAACTTGAGGTCTTCGATCAGTTTGATAGCACCAGCGGAAGCCTTCACCGAGAAAGCGGAGGCGCGAGCGGCCTGAGCAACTTTCTTGTTGAGCTTAACGCTGTAGGTACGAGGGCGAGGGCCGAAGATGCGACCACCGGAGCGGAAGATCGGGCTCTTGATGTCTCCCTTACGAGAGCCACCAGTACCTTTCTGCTTGTGCAGTTTCTTGGTAGAACCGGCGACTTCGCCGCGCTCCTTTGCTTTGTGCGTACCCTGACGCTGAGCGGCGAGATAAGACTTTACCGCGAGGTAAACGGCGTGCTCGTTGGGCTCTACACCGAAAATGTTTTCGGGCAGTTCCACTTCACGACCCGTGCCGGAACCTGTTGCGCTGTGAACTTGAAGTTTCATTTTGTAGACTTTTAAGATCTAGCTAATCCCCCCCTTCGGAGGGCTAGGGGGGATTTATTTGTGGAGGATTACGATTCCGCCTTTCGGACCGGGGACGGCACCCTTAACGAGGATCAGGTTACGCTCGGGGAACATTTTCAGGACTTTGAGGCCTTTGATGCTCGTCCGGCCACCACCATCGCGGCCACCCATGCGCATGCCCTTAAAGACTTTTGCTGGGTAGGAAGCAGCACCGATGGAACCCGGTGCACGTTGGCGGTTGTGCTGACCGTGGGTAGCGTCGTTCACACCTTTGAAGTTGTGGCGCTTTACTACACCCTGGAAGCCTTTACCCTTGGAGTTTCCGACAGCAACGACAGCGTCGCCTTCCTCGAATACGTCCTCAATGGTTACCGTATCACCCAGTGCCTTGTTGATGTCCATATCGCGGAACTCAACCACTTCGCGCTTCGGCGTAGTGCCTGCGGCCTTGAAGTGGCCAACCATCTGCTGGCTAGAGTGCTTCTCCTTGCGTTCGCCATAAGCTAGCTGAACTGCGTTGTAAGTGTCCGTATCGGTGGTCTTTACCTGCGTTACTACGCAGGGACCGGCTTCGATTACGGTACAGGCCAAGTTGCGACCTGCTTCGTCGAAGATGGAAGTCATTCCTACCTTCTTACCAATAATTCCGTTCATTGGTCTTGATTTGGATATTGCCACCTCCACGGTTGGTGGAAGAGTGCAATGAATATCCCTAAACCGCATTTAGCGGAAGAGGAACAGTTAAAAAATGATCTCTACCCCACCCTGCTTTAGAAGCAGGATAAAACAGAGGTTTTGAGATTGCGGAAAGCTAAACTAAGTTGTCAGGTCACATTTCTGAGTCATACTACTGACTACTTGATTATGTGACTGTTTGACTTCTAAGTAAGTTTTACCTGAATGTCTACACCAGAGGGAAGTTCGAGCTTCGAAAGCGCGTCCACCGTTTTTTGGTTGGGGGTGTAGATTTCAATCAGGCGCTTGTGTGTGCGCAACTGAAACTGCTCCCGGGATTTCTTGTTCACGTGCGGCGAGCGCAGTACCGTGTAGATATCCTTTTCGGTGGGCAGCGGAATCGGGCCAGTAACAATAGCCCCACTGTTCTTTACGGTTTTCACGATCTTCTCGGTAGACTTGTCTACCAGGTTGTGATCGTAAGACCGCAGTTTGATGCGAATTTTCTGATTCATGCCTTAATAATTTATTTATCAAATTTGCCAGCGGTCAAAGTTTGTTGAAAGCTGATAGCTAAGATAAATGTGTTAGAATTTCAAATTATGGTTGACTGTCAATCCGGCTTTCCGGCAGTCGTTTTAGTTTAAACCCCCGCTCCCCGACGCGCGGCCGGAAGGAGCGGGAGTAGAATGTTCAGTTATTAAGCTTCACCGCGTGCTTCGGCGATCACTTCTTTAGCAACACCCTGAGGTGCTTCTGCGAAGCGGTCAAAAGTCATGCTAGAGTTAGCACGGCCGGAGGTGATGGTACGGAGGTCGGTTACGTAGCCGAACATCTGTGCCAGTGGCACATCAGCCGTGATACGAACAGCTCCACCGTTCATTGGCTCCTGTCCTTTCGGAAGGCCACGGCGGCGGTTGAGGTCACCGATTACGTTACCGGTATACTCTTCTGGTGTAACGATCACTACTTCCATGATCGGTTCGAGCAACTTAGGGTTACACTGCTTGGCGGCGGCTTTGAAGCCTTCCTTCGCACAGAGTTCGAAAGCGAGTGGCTTCGAGTCAACGGAGTGCATACCACCGTCAAATACTTTCACCTTCATGCTGTCGATGTTGTAACCGGCAAGAATGCCGTTCTTCATCATAGACTTGAAGCCGTCTTTTACTGGCTTCTGGTAGTTCTTGTCGATAGAACCACCAACGATGGCCCATTCGAACTGCAGGTTTTCCTTACCGTTCTTGAAGTCTTCGCTTTCTAGGAACTCCTCATCGGCAGGGCCGAGGGTGAAGCTCATGTCTGCGAAGAGACCAGAACCACCAGACTGCTTCTTGAGGCGTTCGCGGTGCTCTACGGTAGTGAAGAGTGCTTCTTTGTAGCTTACCATTGGCGCACCAACGTTGGCTTCTACCTTAAACTCGCGCTTGAGGCGGTCAACGATGATTTCCAGGTGAAGCTCACCCATACCAGCGATGATCGTCTGGTTGGTGTCTTCGTCGTACTTAACCGTGAAGGTTGGGTCTTCTTCGGCCAGTTTGGCGAGGGCCATACCTAGGCGGTCGAGGTCTTTTTGTGTCTTAGGCTCAACGGCAACCGCGATAACGGGATCTGGGAAGACCATTGATTCCAGCACGATGGGGTTCTTTTCGTCACAGAGGGTATCACCCGTACGGATGTCCTTGAAACCTACGGCTGCGGCGATGTCACCGGCTTCTACCTTCGTGATGGCCTGCTGCTCGTTGGCGTGCATTTGGTAGAGACGCGAGATACGCTCTTTGTTGCCGGAGCGGGTGTTCTTTACGTAAGAACCAGCTTCCAGAACACCAGAGTAAACGCGCATGAAGGCAAGGCGACCTACGAAGGGGTCAGTAGCGATCTTGAATGCGAGAGCTGCGAAAGGCTCGTCTACAGAAGGGCCACGCTCGAGGATTTGCTCCTCATCATCAGGGTGAGTACCCTTAACCGGCGGGATGTCTAGCGGGCTAGGGAGGTAAGCACAAACTGCATCGAGTACAGCCTGAACGCCTTTGTTCTTGAAGGCGGAACCACACATCATCGGTACGAAGGCGGCGTCGGTTACGGCATCGCGTACAGCGTTGCGCACTTCCTCCACGGTGATGCTGTCAGGGTCTTCGAAGTACTTCTCCAGCAGAGACTCGTCGTACTCAGCAACGGCTTCGAGTAGTTTCTCGCGCCATTCGTCAACAGTTTCTACCAGATCAGCAGGCATGTCGATGACCTCGAAGGTCATACCTTGGTCTTCTTCGTTCCACTGGATGGCCTGCATCGTGATGAGGTCAACAACGCCAACGAAAGTTTCTTCGGCACCGATTGGAATTTGCAGTGGGATAGACTTGGAGCCAAGCTTCTCTTCCACGTCCTTAACAACGGCAAGGAAGTCAGCACCAGAACGGTCCATCTTGTTTACGAAACCGATACGTGGCACCTTGTAGTTGTCTGCCAAGCGCCAGTTGGTCTCAGATTGAGGCTCTACGCCGGATACAGCACAGAAAAGGAATACCAAACCATCAAGTACACGGAGGGAACGGTTTACCTCTACGGTAAAGTCAACGTGTCCGGGAGTGTCAATGATGTTGAAAACGTAGTCCTTATCCTTCCACTTCCAGTTGGTGTGGGTAGCGGCGGAGGTAATCGTGATACCACGCTCCTGCTCCTGCTCCATCCAATCCATGGTAGCGGCACCGTCGTGTACCTCGCCGATCTTGTGGCTGATACCGGTGTAGTAAAGAATACGCTCGGTAGTGGTGGTCTTGCCCGCATCAATGTGTGCGGCGATACCGATATTTCTGGTGAACTTAAGATCCGTTGCCATGGCAGGAGGATTTAGAGGGGGATTAAATTAGTCAAATAGTCAGGTAGCCAGATAGTCAAGCAGTCTTTGTGGCTGCTTGACTATCTGACGGTTTTGCTTTTCTAGCGCCCGTAGTGAGCGAAAGCACGGTTGGACTCGGCCATCTTGTGCGTATCTTCCTTACGCTTCACGGCGAGGCCTTCGTTGCGGCTTGCTGCGAGGAGTTCAGAAGAAAGCTTTTCCGCCATTCCTTTACCGGAACGCTGGCGAGCAAACTTGATGAGCCACTTCATACCGATAGACATCTTGCGCTTGGCACGGATTTCCGTTGGGATCTGGAAAGTGGCACCACCGATACGCTTAGAGCGTACTTCTACTTGCGGCATGGCATTGTTGAGGGCGCGTTTCCACACTTCGAACTCGTCGATTTCTTCGGCGGATACTTTTTCCTTAATGATGTCCATTGCATCGTAGAAGATGCGGAAAGACGTGGATTTCTTACCGGAGAACATAAGCATGTTCACAAACTGGGTTACCATCGCGTCTCCGTAACGGGGATCGGGAGCAATAACCCGGACTTTTGGTTTTCTTTTACGCATAACGTTTTTACTTCAGACGGGCGGCGAGAAGCCTGCCCAAATGGCTCCCTATTTGTTTAGGAGGAAGCTCATCTTACTTAATAAATGACAGATTACAGGTTGTAAGTCTAAGCGACCTGCAACTTGCAACCTGTACTTGCTTAATTACTTCTTAGGGCGCTTAGCACCGTACTTAGAGCGAGACTGGCGACGCTCGGAAACACCTGCCGTATCCAGCGCACCACGAACGATCGTGTAACGTACACCAGGAAGATCTTTTACACGACCTCCACGGATGAGCACGATGGAGTGCTCCTGAAGGTTGTGGCCCTCGCCGGGGATGTAGGCGATTACCTCGATGCCGTTCGTGAGACGAACCTTAGCCACCTTACGGAGAGCAGAGTTCGGCTTCTTAGGCGTCGTAGTATAAACACGGGTACAAACACCACGTTTTTGGGGGCAGGAATCAAGTGCACGAGACTTGCTCGCTTCAACGATCTGCTTGCGTCCTTTACGGACTAACTGATTAATTGTAGGCATACGTTTATTTACTTTAAAGACGCTTTTTTTTATTTACCAGAGGCCTACCTCCTTGAAAAGCGAGCGCAAAGGTAAGCATTGTTCTTTATAGTTCCTAACGTTTTGACTTTCAGAAGGGAATTTCTTGCGCGGACACTCAAATAGACTGCCCGGCTAGTAAAAAGTCACCAGTTTAGTCCTGTTAGCCAGCACTTTAGGTTGAAAGGGCTGGTTTGGGCTAAGACGTATATATATGGCCTTGTTCTAGGGCTGGTTTAGGGCGCGGCCGCAGGTGCAAAGTCGGTTGATTTGTTGGTCTCCTTCGGAGGGATGAACATGGCTCCTATTGGAAGTTGAGCAGAACTAAGGGGGTGGGATAGGCTGTCCAATCTGCTGGCGTTGCTCCGTAGTCACCTCACCCCAACCCCTCCTATGTTGTTATCCAAGTCTCAGAGGGAAAATTTTTAATTTTCGACAATTTTTTTTCTGGCCACCAGCTAGGTAGCCTATGAGCATATCGAGAATTTGTTGCTTACGAGTATAGCCGAAGTTG
>CALEDI010000038.1 GCA_937949535.1 uncultured Lewinella sp.
GATGCTCTCAAAAAGGATCTCACACGCCACCCGCAGATCATCCGGCGACGTGATCACCCGGCCGCGCTCATCGCGCTCCCGCTGGTACTGATTGAGCAGGGTTACCTGTCGCACGAAGCTCTGGTACAACTCGTTCAACCGCCTGATTTTGTGCGCATCTTCCGGTAGTTTAATCTGATCCGCGTACGGGTTGACCACCTCCAAGGGCTCCAACATTCGCAGGCAGTTTTGTACGAAGCCACGCACCATTTTCTCGTCCCGACCGTCGATCTTGCCCGCGCTCTTTTGGTTCTGGTAGTCGATGATTTTCAGGCTCTGCGCCCGGCTCTCGTCGACCGCGATTACGAAGCAACGGCTGATGTTGTCCTCGTAAAGTTCCGCCTTCGTCGTGCAGCTGATCGAGGCGATCGGACCGCGCACGATCCGCTCCGCGCCCCGGATGTTGCCGTGCTCGTCCTTGAAGCTCGTCGACGTGATCAGGATCTCGCTCGACTGCAACTCCCGCACCGCCAACAACGCCTCTTCTTTCAGCCCGTCGATGTCCTCGAAGCACAGCAGTTTGTGACTGAAGTAGTGCTCGCCCTGGTTGTAAAAACTACCGTCCGTCACCCGCGTGTACCGCTTGACGACCTCCTCGGGGATCAGCTCGGAGACCACCCGCAGCAGCCGCGTTTTGCCGCTGCCGCTCGCCCCCTGGATCAGCGCGTGCAGCGTCGTCGGCATCGCAAACGAGCTCGCTACGACGAACAAAAGCAGCCGGTTATTTTCCTCGCCAGTGATGCCGGCGCGCTCGATCAGTTCGTTGATACGGGTCAGCAGATCGGAGGCTCTCAGGAACTGCAGACAGCGTTTGCGGTCGTTTTCGGTGACCGCTATTTTGGTTGTTTCCTCCCGCTTTACTTCGCTGCGGATGGTCTCGCGGTGGGCTTCCAGCAGTTCGGTTAGTCGGTCCAGGTCCAGCTCGATGAGGTCGGCGCGAAGGGACAGTTTTTCGGCGACGGCGCGGGCGCAGCGGCCCACTTGCTTGTCTTCGTACAGGTCCAGTTTCTGGCGGCTGCGCCGTCCTTCCGAGCTCGTGATGGCCAGCGTTACTTTAAGGCTGTCGAGGTCTTTGGGTGCCGTGCGGACACCGCCTTTTACCTGATAGGTCGCGGTGTGTGTTTGGTAAATAAGGTTGTTCCGATTGTCCGTGTTGAGGCTGGGTTGGGAGATCATCGCCTCCCCCTTTGGGGGCCGGGGGGCCGCGATGATCTCCCGGCCAGCAAACAGGTCATTAAAAATAGCTTCCACGTCGTCGCTCTTACTTGCCACCTCGTTCACATCTCCACCTTCCGGCAAAGCCAAAAAACTGATCGCTATCCCCGGCTTCAACGCCATCAGCTCAGCGGCGATTTCTTCCGTCGCTTTGATGCCGGCAGCGTCGTTGTCCAGCGCCAGGATGATTTCGCGCAAGTCTTTGAGTTCGGTAATGGCCGCTTTGTGCTCGGCCGTCAGCCCGTTCGTGCCGTAAAGGGCGAGGATGGCGTACAGGTCCAGCTCGAACTCGTAACGCCGGATGCTGGCCGCATCGATCACGCTCTCGGTCAGGATCAGCGTTTTGGTTGTCGCGTCTGGATAGTATGGGTAGAGTCCCTTGCGCCCGGCGGTGTAGTAATGCCCGCTCCCCTTAATCGCCCGACCGTAGAGGCTCACCGTTTTTCCGGTCGCGTCGCGCAGCGGCAGAATGATGCAGCCCCGGCCCCACTTGTCTTTCGTCTTTTGGGATTTGTAGCCGATGCCGAGGAAGTCGTGGTATTTCAGGCCACGGCCTTCGCAGTAAGCTTTGGCGGCGGTGTGCTTTTTCATCGTCTCCAGGCTGGCGGCGTAGATCGTTTTTACGTCGAGGATTTCCGGCTTGGGCTTCGCTGGTATTTGCGCTGGGATGCTGACAGGTTGGCCAATCAGGTTTTTTGCTTTCAGGATGGCTTCGCGTTTGGTGGTACCGTCCATCCGCATGATGAAGTCGATTACGTCCACGCTTTTGACTTCGCAGGAACCGGCGAAGCAGTGGGCGGTGTTGGTATCGGGGTAGATTTTCATGGAGGCTTTGCCGTCGGGGTGGAAGGGGCATTTCATCGAGTCGCCCTTTCCGGGCTCAAGGCCGTAGTGGGCCAGGACGGTGGTGATGGAGAGGGCGGATTTGATGGCGGATATTGTCACGGATATGTCAGTTTACAGTTACTTTCTTCAATTGAAAAGAAAAGGATAGTAGCAAAGTAGTTCCAAAACTACTACCTCTGTTTCATTTTACAAAACTTAACTCAACATTTCGCAACTAGACTGTAACTTTATTAGCTTTACGACAAACAATAAGGCTTCAATAAACTACAGATGAGTTTCGCAAAACGCTTAACCGATACCCGTAAGCAGAAAGGACTTTCCCAGGACGATCTGGCAACCTTGATCGGCACGAAGGGACCAGCCATCGGACGCTACGAACGTGGCGCAACAAAGCCGACCATTGAGGTGGCTAGCAAGTTGGCGGATGCCCTCGGCGTCTCGCTCGATTATTTGGTAGGTAAAGTCGATACCGCGCTTGATGCCGATACGCTCAGCCGGGTACGGGCGATTTCGGGCTTGTCTGATGACGACCGCTCTTTCGTACTACGTGCTATGGATGGGCTGATCAGAGATTTGAAAACTCAACGTGCCTACGCCGTCACCAGCTAAACGGCTTCCGCACAACGAACCCCATCCCCAAGCTGCGCAAGGGACTGGCCTTCGTTGCGAACGCAGAACGGGTTAACAGCAAAGCTGAAAACCCGTTCTGCGTTCCATAACAACGCCACAAAACAAATCTGGAGATCTGAAGACTGAGCGGGAGCGCCCACCCAATTGCCGCTGCACGACAAGTGCTAAGGCACCTGCGTGCAGCTACTCATTGGGCGGAAAGAAGATTTTCAATGACTTTGTAGCATTCATTGATATCCTGTCGATAACCAATACAATAGGTCGTATACTTGAGTTTCGGACCTTTTCCATTTATTCCGGCTAGTACTACTTTAGACTGCCCCCCATACACTGCCTTTTCTCCCTTAGGAAAATCTTGGAAGTCATAGTAGCGATTCAGCTTATTACTAGCTAGTATGGTACCGTAGTAAAAATCAACTTGGTCAAGACTACCAAATCTATCTTCATAAGGGACACGAATGATTCCCATGCTGTCGGGAACTAAATGGCTTTTAGGGTAGGCAGCACTATCGACATTGTAAGCTATGACCACTGGGCCAATGTAATCAGGAGGTAGTAACACAACACTGCTATCTATACCTTCACACGAAGCGAGAAAGTATAACCCGATCAAACAGCTGACGAATAGGTTAAGCAATCCCTTCATCGTGAGTTTCTTTGGACCAATCTGTTCCACTCCTCAACAGTATATGAGTTTCCATTGCTACTTACTGAAGTGAAGTTGCCATCGCTGTCAAAATTGATAGTTAGATTGATTGATATCAACCCATTTTCATTCTCACCAAATAGCTGCGCTATTCCTCCTTGTTCCATATGGGTCCCCAATAGAAGGTTGGTTCCAGATTGATCGCCGATTAAAACCTCGGTGCTTGGAAAGACATCGCCGGATAATTCAGCTGCAATGTTTAAAGTTCCTTCTTCTAAGTTCTCGGTCAGCGAAAAGCTACCATTCACATCTAGATCGGGTGTGACTCCTGGTGGAGTCAGTGGGTCTCTCCCCTCGTGACTAAAATTAAAACTAACTCCACCATCTGATGAATTTACATTTGATATAGAAACGTCTGGATCCCCGCTTCGTGCTACTACTGGAGATAATCCAGGTGCTCTATCCCGAAGCCGTTTACTAAATATGAGATCGCCAGCGTAGAAGACTGTCGGGTCGCTAGTCGCACTAATGTTTGAGACGGTACCTGCGGATGGGTCAGCAGTAAAACTTGAGCGAACGCGAGACGTATTTCGTGGTGAATTTTCACGGGCGTTTGGTCTCCTACCATCACCTCGAAAATAGCCTGATACTCTACTTGCTGAAATGAAAGACCTAACTTGAATAGGCCACGGAATTGTTCCGTCTGGATCTATGAAACTCAGCGGGTTATTGAATGTGTAATTGTACGGGCTCCAACCAGGCATCAGGTTTGCGGCGGGGTCAACTTGTAACCATCTACCTATGGCCGGATCATAGTTCCTCGCCCCATAATCATACAAGCCCAACTCCTCGTTTAACTCCTTGCCATTATACCGATAGCGGTTACTACCCAAATCCCCATGAAAGAGCCCTTCTCCCTTATGGGCCATCCCGAAGGGATAGAAGTCGTTTTGCTGGGTGATTTCCGAGGCGGAGCCGAGGAGTTCTACTTTACCGTCTTCGTTGCGGTCGGTGAAGGCGAGGCGGATG